>JBBRJW010000201.1:0-5858 GCA_038218705.1 Chthonomonadales bacterium
GGCCAGCGATACTACGACCCGGCAAGCGGGCGGTTCCTCAACCGCGATCCGATCGGCTATGCGGGAGGGATTGACCTCTATGGCTACACAGGAGGCAACCCGGTAAATGCGAAGGATCCTAGCGGGCTGTGGCAGATCATCATTTCGGCTAGCGGCTTCGTATTCAATGGCTCAATCACTTTTAGCGACGATGGGTTCTACTGGGGACACGGTTTTGGGATCGGTTTACCTGGACCAGGATTAGTGTGTACAACTGGCCAGCCATCTGTGGGCGCGGGGACGACATCCATTGATTTCTGCCTCATTCAAGCTGATAAGTCCGATGATGGGACGACGTCGGGTGGATTTGGCTGGGGGGGAGCGGGAATCTGGCGCAACTATACGGGTCGTAGGCACCCCTATCCATGGCGGGAATGGTGGAGGAAGTTAACCCCATTGGCGAGGCGCTTGGGAATCGATTATGCACAGCCGTATATCTGGTTGTAGGGCAACGCGAGCCCGCCATTTCTGTCGCCAAAGCCCCGGCCGAAACTCGTGGCGAGGTTTACGCGATCGTCGGCGCAGGCATTGCTGATTCTACGCCCGGCAGTGGGGAGCAACGCAAATGTCCATCTACGAATCTATAGTCTTTGTCCTGGGTGGGCTTTCGATGGTTCTGTTTCCATCACGATGGCAAAGGCTCTACTCCACCTGGTCGCTCACTTCCGGGGAGCGCAGGTTCTGGGCGCGTCAGAAACCGCGGGTCTTTCAGATAATGGGCGTGCTGTTCATGCTCCTCTGGCTCCTCATACAGGTGGAGCATCAGGTGCCACAACACTGAATGGCTCATCCGATCGGCAATTCGTGGCCGGTCCAAAGCGGTGGCTCTTGTGAAGCCGGAGATAGAGATCGGTGCGCGTGCGATCCGGGGACTCTGCTCCGGATTGCATGCGGGGCGACAGAGCCATTCGCTATGCCCCCCGCCGCGAGTCATCTCAGGAAGCACATCATGCGAGCCGCTATGTCCCGGCCAACGCCACATCGAGCGGAAACGCCGTTAAGGCGACGGCGATGAGCCTGTCTGCGAGCTGGACGCCACCGGCGCGGTGACGGCGGTCAACACCTTTGGCGCGAACGGGCTGCTGGCGCGCCACACGGCAGTCGGCAGCGTGTTCTACACCTTCGACCAGCAGGGATCGACAGCGCAGAGGCTGGACGGGGCCGGCAACGTGATCAGCGCGCACGGGTTCGACGCCTTCGGCGCGAGCCTGACGGCCAACGCGGCCCCTGCCGACCCGTACGCAGGCTTCGGAGCGCAGTGGGGCTACCGGGCGGACGCAGAGACCGGGCTGCTTTTGCTCGGCCAGCGGTACTACGACCCGGCGAGCGGCCGCTTCGTGAACCGCGATCCGGCCGGGTACGGCGGCGGCATTAACCTCTACGCCTACTGCGAGAATGACCCGGTTGGATGGGTCGATCCTGCCGGAAAGTGTATAGGTTCACCCGGTCTTGGGTGGGGCCCCTCCGGCCCGGGATCGGATTTGGTTAAGCGCATCCGCAACTGGTGGAAGCGTATACGTGGCGGCGATGACGACGATCACCCGCGAGGTCCCGGCGGCAAGAAGATCTGGCTGCCTGGAATGGAGCGATATCACGATGGCGTCCATGATTATGATATGCCTGAAAATGGCGAATGGGAACTGCCGACGATACAAAGATTTCAGCTCTCATGCCCCATTTCGTCCGATGAGGCTGCCCGAAGTGGGATGGCCTCGACCGGTGGGATGATAACGATCATCATTATCATTGTCCTGTTGCCCATAGGCGCTTGACGCGCCACGGAGGAGTGTCCAATGACAGTAGGCGATCACCCGGGCTTGGTAGCGGCTACGGCAGCGCGAGTCAAGGCCGGCATCCGCACGCTCGTCACGATCAACACCGCGCGCCGGGAGGCAGAAGCGAACCCGACCAGAGAGAAGCGGTTTCAATATGTCAAGGCATTGGAGCAGGGCCGGCGTTGGAACTCGGCCCTTCGCATCCTGGCCATGCTCGCTGATGAGGATGGCGATGACATTGAGGTCCATTACGAGCACGCATGGCTGCTGATGAAACTGGGCCAGGCCAGGGAGGCTATGCCCGTCCTGATACGCATAGCGCAGCTCTTTCCACAGAAATACGCAGCGCAGCAGTCTGCCGGCTTGGCGGCTTTCAGCCTGCGGGAGTACAAGGTGGCGGTCGACTACTTTGAGCGCGCTGCGGAGGCTGAACCCGAGCGTGTCGTTGCCGTTGGCCTGCACGCGATCTGCCTGGCAGCCATCGGCAGTGTGGATCGGGCGCTGTCGCTCGCCCGGGCGCTGCACGCAAAAAGTCCGCAAGACCCGGTCGTCAATCACTTCCTCGGTGAGGTCTACCGCATGGGAGGACTGCGATCCGGCCTGTGTGAGCAGCTGCGCGAAGAGTCGTATCTAACCGAGCGTTACTTCTACCGCATTCTCGACCTGTGTGATCCGCTCGCGATGCCGCAAGTGGCGCTCGATCTCTATGAGACCATTCTCTTGCGCCTCAAGGTGGCGAGGAGCGAGTACGGAACCCAGCGAAGGCCACGCGCATTTATTCGTCGGGCCACGAGGCGAACGTACTTCCTGCGACTGCGGGTCCATAGCCGGCTGCATCAATGGAAACGAACGCTGGAAGATCTCACTGGTCTGATACTTGCACGGCTGCCTGCCTCATCCGACCCGTGCACGAGCTAACCCGGAGCCTCCAGAAACAGTGAGATTGGAATGGGCTCCCTTTGATCCACGCGATGACTGCTCTGGACCTGAGGTGTGCAGACGGCACGTGACCCTCACGAGAAGATCAGGATACTCCCGGCCGAGTTGTTCCTCTGTGAAGGAGTCACGTCCGACCCACAGTGGGCCCTGGCACTCTCCCGCGATCCTGTTCCCCGTGTGCGTGCTGAAGCTGCGGTGCGTTATGAATGATCGGCTCCACAAAGGCCATGGATGCGTTGCTGGGCATTCTGGAAGTCGATCCTCAGGCCCTGGTCCGCAATGAGGCAGCCATGTGCATAGGCGGCTTTCGGACCAGCCAGGCGGAGAAGGTGCTAAGAGACGAGCTGATACAGGCACCGGATGATCGCACCCGCGCTGGTATCCTGTCGGGACTGACTTACGTGAGAGATGAGGCGGTGCCAGTTGAGCTTGTCGAGCTCGCCATCAGAACCGATCCGGCAACAGCAGTCTGGCGCCTCGAGCGGTTCCACACCATGTCCATCCGCGAGAATGACCTCGACTTCATGGAAGGCTGCATGACCACGCTGCTTGCACAGACTACGGACGAGGGAGTGCGCCGGGAAGCTGCTGCGCTGAAACGGCGCGTGACTGATCAGCGGGCCGACCGTTAGAATACTCCAGTGTTGAGGACGAAACCCGTGGCGAGGTTTACGCGGTCGGCGACGCAGGCGTGGCTGAATCAACGCCCGGCAGTGGGGAGCGATGCGATTGTCCATCTACGAATCTATAGTCTTTGTCCTGGGAGGGCTCTCAATGGTTCTGTTTCCATCACGATGGCAAAGGCTCTACTCCACCTGGTCGCTCACTTCCGGGGAGCGCAGGTTCTGGGCGCGTCAGAAACCGCAGGTCTTTCAGATAATGGGCGTGCTGTTCATGCTCCTCTGGCTCCTCAAATAGATGGGACCTCAGGTGCCACAACACTGAGTGGCTCGTCCGGTCGGAAAATCATAAGCTGCTCAAAAGCGCTAACTCCTTTAAAACCGGGGGTGGAGATCGGTGCGCGTGCGATCCGGGGACTCTGCTCCGGATTGCATGCGGGGCGACAGAGTCATTCGCTATGCCCCCCGCCGCGAGTCATCTCAGGAAGCACAGCATGCGAGCCGCTATGTCCCGGCGAACGCCACATCGAGCGGAAACGCCGTTAAGGCGACGGTGGTTTTGACAACCCGGTCTGCGAGCTCGACGCCACCGGCGCAGTGACGGCGGTCAACACCTTTGGCGCGAACGGCCTGTTGGCGCGCCATACCATGGGCACAGGAGGTCGGAGCGTCTTCTACACATTCGACCAGCAGGGCTCCACGGTGCAGAGGCTGGACAGCGCCGGCAACGTGCTCAGCGCGCACGGCTTCGATGCCTTCGGCACCAGCCTGACGGCTAACGCCGCCCCGGCGGACCCATACGCGGGCTATGGCGCGCAGTGGGGCTACCGGGCGGACGCGGAGACCGGCCTGCTCTTGCTGGGCCAGCGCTACTACGACCCGGCGAGCGGGCGGTTCCTGAACCGCGATCCGGCGGGGTACCAGGGCGGGATCGACCTGTATGGGTACTGCGGGGATGAGCCTGCCGGCGGCATTGATTCGAATGGGCTTGCCGGCAGTGGTAACTTCAAGGGCGAGCGCGGATGGGGAAGCGGCAAGGGTGACGACCCGCTCTATGGCGAGACAGCAGACGAACTGCAGAAACGGCTGCGACGGTGGCAGAAAGGGGTTGAGCAGGAAGGCGTGGACAAGGATGGCCGACCGTGGCGCCGCAACGTCACTTATGAGGAACTCCAGCGAATCTGGAAGCACAGAAGGAACGATGAGCGACGAAAGAACAATCCATTCTGCGAAGGTCCTGTTCGCGTGCACGTTCCGATACATGCAGGTGATCATTGGTGGCAGAGTGACTGGGCACGCTATGGAGCGGACGCTATCATTATCGTAGGCGGGGGCATCGTTCTGGTAGGCGGGGCCATCATTATCGTGGGAGCACTGCCTGCTTCGGGCATCGTGTTGATAGGAGCCGCAGTACTATGAATGCCTCACGCAGAAGCCAGGATACAAGCAAGCCTTCGGATCTCGAAAAGGGGAATGCCGAGCGAGCGATTGAAGACGCAACTCGCTTGGCAAGGAAGATGTCTTCCGAGTTCCGGCATCCGGTTGCCGGAACTGATTGGATGAATGGAGAGGCACGCAAGTCGCCGCATTTCCTGCTGGCCCTTATCCTGATGCTCGATTACTCCGATGACAGCGTCCGGACCAACGCAATGCACGAACTCATACGCCAGGATCCCCGCCTGGCTCGCGTCGCCGCTCGAGCGCTAGCGTTTGACCCGGTGGTCGGAATGCGGTGCGCTGCTAGCTCAAACCTGTCCCAACGACCGATTCACCGGGACGCGAAGCTCTTCCTTGCCTTCGTATCGGATCCGGAATGGACCGTGCGCTCGGATGGCGTAGAGTCCCTTTGCGATCTCGATGGCCGACGGTTTGCGCCTGTCATCAGAAAGGTCCTGCTGACAGACAGGCATCCTGTGGTCCGGCGCGATGCGGCTGTCTCGCTTGCCCGGGCGACAGGCGAGGAGTGCGTGCCGCTTCTGCTCGAGCTTTTGGCTACTGAGAAGGAGCTGCCGGCTCGGACGGGGCTACTGTACGCATTGGACGTCGCCGGGCATCCAGACGCGTTTGACTGGTGGCTGGACCTGCTTCCGTCCCTCGGCTGCCTCGATCAGTGTTACACGGTGGCCAATCTTCGGTCAACGCGATCCCTCCGGGCGAAGATGGACAGAGTGCTGCAAGTTCTCGCAAGGCCGGAACAGGAGTGGGACTGCTACGGGGCGTTTAGGGAAGCCCAGGCGTTTCTGGTGCAACTTGATGTGCCGTCGGAGGCAGTCGCCCAGACAACTACTGTGCCAACAACAAGCTGACGGCCTTCGGCACGACGATGCAGGCGGGCTACAACGCAGACGGCCTGCGGGCGTGGAAGCAGACTGCGGCCGGGCGCACCTACACCCTCTACGACGGCGACCAGCCGGTCTGCGAGCTCGACGCCACCGGCGCGGTGACGGCGGTCAATACCTTCGGCGCGAACGGCCTGCTGGCGCGC
>JBBRJW010000202.1:0-5853 GCA_038218705.1 Chthonomonadales bacterium
GTTCTGCGCGAAGCACCCGCTTCCCTGCCGGCGGAGGGTTAACGTAACACCGATCAGGAGTCGTTTTGAGAACCGCTGACGAACCTTCCGCCGACCTGCCCTCGACCGATCCCGGTCGGCACGACCCGTACGAGGCGCTGCGCCTGCCGGATTTCCGCAAGCTGCTCATCTCCAGCTTCCTCTCGACGTTTGGCGGCCAGATGGCGCGCGTGGCGCTTGGCTGGTATCTCTACGAGCGAACGCACAATCCTCTGGCGCTTGGCCTGGTGGGGCTGGTAGAGGTGATACCGGTCATCCTCCTCTCGCTGCATGCCGGGCACCTCACCGATACCCGCCCGCCCCGGCCCATTACACTCGTGACCCGGGCCATTCTGGGGCTCTCGTCAGTGGTTCTGGCGGTAATCGCCC
This sequence comes from Chthonomonadales bacterium, assembly GCA_038218705.1. GTDB lineage: Bacteria > Armatimonadota > Chthonomonadetes > Chthonomonadales > Chthonomonadaceae > JBBRJW01. The sequence continues at coordinate 409 of JBBRJW010000202.1, forward strand.
TGCACGACGGTCCGCTCTGGGCCATCTATGCGGCGGTCATGGCCATTGGAGTGGCGCGAGCGTTCGGCAATCCTGCCAATTCGATGCTGCTCCCACAGGTGGTGCCGCAGCGCATATTCCCCAACTCCGTAACCTGGTCCAGTAACGCGTGGCAGCTGGCCGCGGCAACCGGGCCAGCCGCGGGGGGCCTGCTTATCGCGCGCACTCAGAGCGCAGCGCTGGTCTTCTGGCTCGACGCGGGGTTCTCGGTGGTCTATATTGCGATGGTCGCATCGATGCGAACGCGATTCCATGCCGCGCCGCCGGAGCAGAAGCACGAGGATAGCTGGCAGTCGGTGCTGGCGGGTCTCCGCTTTCTGCGCCAGAACCGCTTGATACTTGCGACGATCACTCTCGACCTCTTCGCGGTGCTGCTTGGAGGCGCGGTTTCGCTGCTGCCAGTCTACGCCAAGGACGTTCTGCACCGCGGCCCGGTGGCGCTCGGGTGGCTGAACGCGATGCCAGCAATTGGCGCGGTGCTGATGGCCTTCTTCCTCGCCCATATGCCGCCGATGCAGCGTGCAGGGCATACGCTGCTTCTGGCGGTGGGGGGATTCGGGCTGGCGACCGTGGTCTTCGGCCTCTCCACGTTCTACCCACTCTCGCTGGCGATGCTGTTTCTCCTCGGCGCACTCGACAACGTGAGCGTGGTGATACGCTCCACGCTTCTGCTGACTCACGTGCCACACGCCATGCGCGGCCGCATTTCCGCAGTCAACTCTATCTTCGTGGGCTCCTCCAACGAGCTCGGGATGTTTGAGTCCGGCGTGACTGCAAAGCTCTTCGGCCCGGTGCTTGCGGTGGTAATTGGGGGAGTGGGCACACTCATCGTGGTCGTGCTGACCGGGCTGTTCTGGCCGGAGCTCCGCCGGCTCACCACGCTACACGCTCCTGACGAGCTGCTGTAGCCAGGACGGACGCCCCTGTGATCTGATCGGCGCCCGTGGTAGACATCGGCGGCACGTGTCGCCCTAGCATTGCGCACGAAGCAGGTGGTCTGGGGGAGGAACGGGCGATGGAGGTGGTTCGTAACCCTCTTTGGTAACCAATAGCTCCCGGCTTTTTGGCCCGGGCGAAAACCAAGGAGACTCCGGACTATGAGCGATGCCCCTCGTGTATTGATCGCATTCTACTCCCGTAATGGCTGCACCGCCGCTCTGGCCGAGGGAATTGCCGCAGGCGTACGTGAGGCCGGCGGCGAGCCGATCCTCAAGCGGGTCGACGAGTTCGTGGACGACGCCTTGATTGAGCGAGTTCCCGGATGGAAGGCGAGCCGCGAGGCGCTTCGCGCCAAATACTCGCCGCCGACTCCCGAGGACGCAGCGGGCGCCGATGCCATTATCTTCGGCACGCCCACTCGATTCGGCTCCGTCTCGTCGGAGCTGAAGAGCTATATCGACTCGCTGGGCGGGCTCTGGGCGCAGGGAAAGCTCGTTGGCAAGGTCGGATCGGCCTTCTGCACAACCTCGACGACCCATGGCGGCAATGAAGTGACTTCCTTTACGATGTTTGCCCCCATGGCGCATCTCGGCCTGATTATCGTGCCCACGGGCTATGTGGATCCGGTTACGTTTGCGGCGGGAACCCCCTATGGCGCGTCGGCCGTGAGCGGCCAGGACAACGCGCCGCCTACAGAGGCGGATCTGGCGGTCGCTCGCGTGCAGGGCAAGCGGGTTACGGAAGTGGCGCGCGCGCTCAAGGCGGCGAAGGGCTAGACGCAGGCAGCGGTAGCGATGGAGAGAGGGGCCGGGCATTCACCGATCTGGTGGATGCCCGGCCCCTCGTTTGGCAGCGCGATTGGCCGAGGCCGCTCAAGCAGTTTCTACTGCTTCTTGGCGCGGCGGCGCACCGCGAGGGCAGCGATCGATGCGCCCGCGAAGAGCGCGAGCGTCCCTGGCTCGGGCGTGTCCGCGCCGAAACTGCTGCCTGCGGGCGCGGTGAGGCGCACCATTCGGTCCGTCTGGCTGATGAGAAGCGACCCATTGTTGGTGTCGACTCCAACGAAATCGCCCCGTGACCCACCGGAAGCAATCAGCGTCTCGGCGCCGCTGAAGAGGTCTACCTGGTAGACGTTGCCATCGTTCGTATTGCCAAAGATATAGCCTGAGAGAGCGCCAGTACCTACCGCAGTTCCATCGACCAGATTGAGGGCGTGGGTAAATACCTGGGCGTGCGATGAAAGGTCGTATCCAAGGATGTTGTTTTGAGATGCCACGTAGACTGTTGAATTATCTGCTGAGAGCGAGAGACCGTCGGGCGCGGAGACCCCGCTGATTACCGTTGTGACGGTGCCGTTAGAGGGGTCGATATCGAGGATAGCACCGCTGGTATTATCGCTCACAAGCAGATGGCCGGTTACCGGATTGCTGATCAACCCGTTGAGCGAGTGCCCGGTATGAACGACGAGGCTGTTCACGCTGGTGTCCGCGTTAAGTCTGAAAACGTCACCTTGGCCCTGGTTAGACAGGTAGGCTACGCCGCCAATCGAGGCCATTCCAATTGCATTGGAGGTCCCAAAATTTGTGGTGCCCAACGCATTAGCCACCGTCTGGCCATCAACATCCGTAAACAGGCGAACTGCGCCCGGATAGTCCGAGACCATAATACCGCCCGGCGTGACGGCAATTCCGAGTGGGCCGACGCTGCCGTTGGGCGTGAATCCAGTGACGAAGTTTGAGAGGGTAAACCCTGCAGTGGTACCGGCCCCGGTAAGGGTCAAACCAGCAGAGGCAGGAGAGGCAGCGTTCAGGGCGACCAGGCCCAGAACCACAATAAGCGAAGCGCGGGCGAAGGCGGGGAAACGTGACATAGATGATCTCCTTAAGGCGAAAAGCATAGGGAACCGTGCATTGGGCTCGGTCGCGTAGCTAATTACCGCCGTTGCCGAGCCGGGTCTGGGACATAAACCGTCAATTATACTTGCGCACAATCCGTGCCATTAGCCCGTCTATAGGGTTAAATAAGGTAAGTACATGTTGATCCGGTTGTAGATAAGTGGTTCCCCGGAATTCCACAAGCAAGAAAGGGGCCGCCCCTGGTGGGCGGCCCCGCACGCGATTCAGGATCCCGGAGTCACGCCAGAGGCCTGCTAGGAGCTAGATCACTGGCCCGCTGCGTCGAGCATCAGGAGGCGAGGGGAATCGGTCACGGGGAGCGAGACGCGCACACTCCCGTCCGGCAGCAGCTTCGAGGTCACTGGCAGAGTCTTACCGTTCAGCGGGTCGTAGAGCGATGCCTGCCATCCGGTGGGTATCGGGCCTTTCGCCCGAATGGTGAGGATGAACCGCTCGTCCGGCATATCGAAGCGCGTCGGGTCTGTGGCGGGAGCATTCGGCCTGTAGAGCTGTGCCAGGTTGCGAGTCATCACGTAGACCGGCACGGCCCAGCGATGCGCGTTCACCTGGAAGGGAAAGAACCCGAATACGTCGATGTTGCGGAGAGGCGGATGCGGGTCTGGCTGCTGGCCGGACGTGGCCGGGTCGCCCACAAATTGCAGGCGAGGGTCGGGCTCCTCAATTCGGGTCAGTGTGAGGGCACGGGGCGGCGCATCGGAGGCTCCGACCGCTGCGGCCGCTGCCAACCGGCCAACTGCGGTGACGGTAGGCGAGGAGAGGCGAGCATCGTCCGCTTCCAGGTCGCCTCCGGATTTCAGCGCTGTGAAGAGCGCCGGGCTGACAAGCGCCAGCCCCAGCGGGTTGTCATCCTTCACGGCGAAGAAGTAGATTCGTTCAACACCCTTGTTCACGAAGGCACTCAGATAACGGAGGATAGACTTTGCCTTCATCCGGTCCGCGTCGGCAGGAGTGAGGCCGGGCGCAACAGGGGTGTGCCCACCACGTGTGTAGTCCGCCAGGTCACCGGGATTGGCCCCGGCCGGATCCATGTTCACCTCGGTAATCCACATCGTGGGCGCTGGGGCGGGCCGGCCATCCGGGAACGTTCCGTGAGTTGAGCGGCCGTGGGGTACGCCGTACAGATCGGTGACGATGGGCGAGATATCTCGCACGATGTGCTCGGTCTGGAGCGCGTTGAGGCTGTACTCCGGGAAGTGCGACACATAGGAGGGGATGAAGGTGTCCTTCCACCGATCGGTCCCGACAGAGACTCCATCCGGCTTGCCAAGCGCATTGACCGGGCGGATGCCGTTCGGCTCGCCCTGAGCTTTCGGGAAGATTCTCACCCCGGCATAGGGGTGCTTGTCGAGAGCCGCCAGCCCCGCCGGCGCTTTCGTGCCCGAACCCCAGGGCCACTGGTTGTCGAACCCGTCACCGACACCCACGTGACGCAGCCCGCTTTCGGGACTGCTCGCCCACGCGACGGTCCGAGCCAGGATCTCGCTCTCCGCGCCTTCGCCCTCCGCCACCGGCGTGTCGTAGTAGCGATTGATCGAGAGGAAGTTCGAGCCGAATGTGAGCTCGTTCCAGACCTCGATATCGAAGCCGCTATCGCTCTTGCCGCCGGTTCCGAGCACGCGCTCGGCTGTAGCGGCAACGGCGCGGGCGTAGGAGAGCCAGCCTGCCATCGTCTCCGCGAATGCGGGAGGCACAGACCCGTCGGCCTTGAGCTTCGCCGGGTAGAAGGGCAGATACTTCAGGGTGGCAGCCGCCGCTTTGCCCGCCGGGAGATCCTTGGGCAGGGCTCTGGAGAGGGTCACGGTTCCGTCGGCCTGGATGGCCGTAAAGAGTGACTCTGCTGCCCAGTAGTCCGTTAGCTGGCTCAGGCCGCTTCGTCCTACAACAGCCTGCTTCAGCGTGGAGGGGTCGCACTGGATCTGGCGGTCGCCGCGGTGGGCGGGCCGGGTGAGCGTGACATCGAAGAATCGAATTGGGCAGGGCGCGCCGTGGTGAGCATTGAGCAGAAAGAGAGGGCGAATGTGGTGATCGCGGCAGGCGCGTATCGTCTTCTCGATATCCGCCTGGTTTGTGAAGTGCGTCTCGTCGTCCCAGCGGAGATTGCCCCATCCGATCTCAACTCGCGCGTGGCGAAAACCATGTTTCGCCAGGTGCGCACAGACGGCATCGGCCTCGGAGGCAGATACGTTCAGATTGATACCAACCGAGTTCTGGAGGCGCGATACGGGCCATGTATCGGAATAGGCCCTCCACGGCTGGACCCAGTGCGAGCGCGTACCGAACGGGAGCGAAGTCTGATAGGCGGGGTCGGTGTACCGGTCGATAACAGCGGGCTTTGCGAGTGGAGCCGCCGCCGATTGTGTGAGGGGCGCACCTGTCAGGGCGACGAGGAGAGCGAGGCAAAAGAGACGGGACGACTGGATCATTCGTGCGGGCTCCTGGCCCGGCCGCGCCCTGCGCGGCCGGGCCACCGATTCTCAACTGCGGCCTAGATCCCGAGGGCGTCGCGGAGGAAGTTGCGGCTGATGGTAGCAGCTTCCAGCGCGGGAAGGTG
>JBBRJW010000203.1:0-5828 GCA_038218705.1 Chthonomonadales bacterium
TGTAAGAAATTGATCGTGCTTCGCAAGCTCCGTGTGCGGCCGTTCGCCAGCCGGTGCATCACGGAACTCGGCAAAGAGCTTTGTAAAGGGCTCCCAGCCGAACTCCTCCCGCAGCAGACGAAACATTGTGAGCGGGTACCAGGGGTCGACCTCGTAGTACTTCTGAGCGCCCGGAGCGGCTGCAATGGCAACCACGCGCTTGTCGATCTCCCCCTGCGTCATGGCCGGGTGGCCGTGCATATCGTGATTAAGGGTCTCCGTGCCGTACAGCGAGAAGAGGTTGTTGGTCACCTCGCCAAAAGACTCCCATGTCCACTCCGGCTGCTGGAAGTTGTGGCCCATCTCATGGTAAAAACCCCAATTCTTAATGCCGACCGGCCCTCGTAGAACGTCCAGGCTGCAGAACGTTTTTGCCACGTCCTCCCAGGTCATGATGGGGTAGCCGGAGTGCATATAGCCTGCGCTTATCTGGCGATCGACGCAGTAGCGCTCGGGTCGTCCACGCTGCGGGGCCGCATAGAAGGCGTAGATCTTCTCCATCATCTCGTCCCAGTAGGCCATCAGCGCCTCCGGGTCATCGAGGTCGCGCACGGCGGAGGAGGGCACGGAGAGGCATACGAGCTTCCCTTCCAGTTCTGCCCAGGGAGCGGGCGCGCTGCGCTGCGCCGACCTCCATTCGGCGAGGCTGGTCTTGCCGCGGACAAAGTGGGGAGCGACAACTCCGCCGGAGAGCGAGACTGAGACTCCGCCGAGGTGGCTTCCCTGCGGAACCTCGATGAACAGCGCCCCGCCAAAAGGACTCGCGACCCGCGTCGTCACGCTGTCGAGCGGACGATGGAGCGAGATCTCTGGAAATCGCTCCCACCTGGGCAGGTGCCAGAGTGTGTCCGTATGCGAGCCGATTCGAATAGAGAGCCCTTTTCGTGCGGCTTCTGCGGGCACTCGCACCTCTATTACCTGCCCGGCAGGAGCATAGAGGCCCGTAGCGTGCCACTCCGGCACGGCACAATCGATCACTACGCTGCGAGTCTCGCGCTTCGCACCTTCCGGCACGACGCCCGGGAAGAGTGCAGCAGCCGGGCTGGCGGTGATCTTCTCCGGGGGAAGTCGTCGCCACCGCTGCGCATCCAGGGTCGCTTTAAGACGCGCGAACGGCATCGCGGTGGTAATAGGCTCCTTGGAACTAGGAACCAGTGCGCCACGGTCCGCGCAGAGCTTCTCCACGCGGGCGGAAAACCCGCTCTCGGTCTGCGGCAGGGCCGCCATCGCCGCCCCGAGCGCGGTGCTCGCCTGCGCCATCTCCGCCGGGCTGAGTGTCCGAGTCTGCCCGGCGAGCGCTTCCAGCGCCGTGAGCGCGCCGGCGGCGCTCGCGAGCGGGGAGGGCTCGCCGGCCGTCGCGAAGCCCTCAGAAGTTTTCGGCTCGGCAGTTCCATTGGCGAAGGCGAGCCCCATCGGGGTCAGGATCTGGTTGCCGCTATGGTCGCGAGTCAGGTCCTTCCCAGTTACCTGCTCCCAGCCCCACGCAGGCCCGCTGATGACCAGACCGCCGCCACCGCGCACCCAGGTCCGAACGGCAGCCGCCGTAGCGCGTCCGGGCGCACCGTCCAGGCTGGCCTGGTTGATCCAGAGTGAGTCGAGCTCAGGCAGGGCTGCGGCGAGGGTGGCCGCGTCGAGCGAGCGGACTCGCCCACCTGCCGCAGAGAGGGCGGCGCCGAGCGCACGGTCCTGGCCCACAACCCCGATCCGTTGGCCCGAAAGCGGCTTCTGGGCCACCCATTCGTCGATATTGCGCGCGAGTCGCAGGTTGTCCGGGCGAGCGAGAGCCTCCGCTCCGAAGAAGGCCTCGTGGGCAGCCGCGAATGCGCGTCCCTTACCGAAGGTTGTCGCCGCCATCACCGGCGCTTCCGCGCCGGCCGCTGCGCCATCGACGACCGCAAAAGCGTTTGGCCCAAATACTACGAGCTGCCCCACAAGGCCACCGGGGGCAGAAACATGGCCAGCGCCTTCGACCAGCCGGTCACGCTCGGAAGCCGCTGCAGAGAGGCGCAGGGTCAGGGCGAGGGCGAGCAGCGGGAGTGTCATTTTCATGGTCGAGCAATCCTCATGGCTAAGTTGGGCAGTAGAACGAGGATTCCACGACAAGCACGGCGGTTCCTGCCTTTTCAGCCGACGCCCGCGGCATGACCTGCGCTTCCCCGGACACGAGATCTCAGTTTTCCGGCTTGAAAGCGTCCTGAGCGTTGGAGCGTACCGGGCTTCTGCCGCAACCTATCCGTTGGCTTGCGACGGGCAGCATCAGCAGCGAAATGGCAATTTCCGTCGTGAAGACGTCGCCCGGTCCACTTTTCCCTGCGTTCGGGTAATATACTAATAGCGCTGACTGGTGGCGTACCTGTTTCGGGCTCACAACTGCCTGGCCCTCTCGCCCCTTCCCTGTCTTCGGACGATTCGACTGACTACGCACGTGGGGAACCTTTTCCGAAGCACGCTCGTCTCTCTGGAATCCCCGGGAACATTTCGGCTTCCCGAGCCGAACCAGTATTATCTCGCTTCTGATCGGCTCCTCACCCTGAAAACGAGCAGACCGAACGCAGCCCCTACAACTCGCCGGGTCCCAGAGCGGACGCGGGTCCGCGCCGGTGACCTGAGGCAGGCTGGCACTGCACCTACAGACACCGTGTTCGCTGACATCCTGTCAATTAAGTGACGGAGACTTTTTGCCCTATGGACTCGTCTCGGCCGAATGGCTTTTTCCTCTATGTACCCTCTTGCGTCGAAGCGGACGGCCAGAGCCGCCCACTCGGCACCGCGCTCTCGCTGGACGCTGGCAAGCACCTCTGCCACCAGCATCTCCTCAAAGGGTGCCGCACCATCCAGCAGCGCCTTCCGCGCGAGAAGCAGAGCGAGGTCTCATTGAAGATCCTCGAAGCGATCTCACTCGCCTGGAAAGAGACAGATGGTGGCGACTATGAGGGCCGACCCTCGGGCCTCGACGAGACACCTCTCGCCGCCATGACAGGCGTCTCATACCGCCTCCGACCTATGGCAGCTGCTCTCTAATAGGCTCCGCCTCCGGCCTCAACAGGTCTTCTTCCGATCCACTGCTTGCCGGGCGGAGAAGCAATTCACGGCCAGGCCCCTCGGACGATGCCCGAAGCAGTTCAGAAGGCAGAGTTCGAGCTATCGCCTCGAGCCGCTCCACACAGGCCTCGGCCAGCGGCTGCAGCTCCGGGTGCCTGCCTGCCGCGCCTTCGCCTGCGGCAAGCTTGCGAGCATTGCTAAGCGCCTCCGTGCACCCGAGCGTCGTGATGGCCGCCAGCGCCGCTGAGATTAGCTTCGGACTCTCCCCCGTCAGTATGAGCGCCAGGCGTTTGCGCTGCCGCCGGTCCACCAGCGGAGCGGCGGCCTCCGTAAGGCGCGGCAGCAGCGCGATCAGCCTCTCTCTCGCGTCCGCGCTTTTGCGGGTCACGGCATCGTTGTGCAGGCCCAGGTGGTCCGGAACCACGATGTCGAGCCAGCAGCCGATTGCGCCCACGGCCTCCTCCTGCTCAAACACCTCGGCAACAAACGCGCGCTCGGCCCGAGTTTCGCGTTGAAATCGACGAAACAGCGGGAGAAAGGCGGGCACCACTGCGAGCTCAATTGCGAGGCCGAGAAGCGGGCGGTGGAGCAGCCCGAACGCGACGCCCAGCGCGATCAGGAAGACAACGTCGAGCGTCATCATGCTGATGAAGAGCCGGCGCTTGGCGCGATCCATACGCCGCCAGCGCTCGGCCACGGCCAGTGCGTCGTACTGAGTTGGCGCGACACACACGTTAACATCATGCGGCCTGGCAATCTGCGTTGAGCTCGCATCCGGAAGGTTTGTCTGCTCAATCATAGTATCGCTGCATCCTCGACCGTCCAATCTGCATTTGCTGTGCCGGGCAAGCAGTCAGGCCCGATACACCCTATGCGTCGATCCACACCCCGGTTAGTACAGATGTTATACTGGACGCACGCAGTTTACAGCGGGTTTCACGGCGAGCCAGTCACTGGCGAACGCCGTGCGATGGACGTCCGTAAACTGCAGAAGGGCCAGAGCCCGCCCAATCTCAGGGAGCAGATATTGACCAACTCATCCGCCACCGGCATCCATTCCGTTACAGCAGACGTTCGCCGCCACGTTCTCGCCAGTGGGCTCACACTCCTGGTGAAGGAGAACCACTCGAGCCAGGTAGCGGCGCTCCTGGTACACGTCCGGGCCGGCTACTTCCAGGAGGCGGACTCCGAAAACGGCATTGCGCACGTGATCGAGCATATACTCTTCAAGGGTACCCCCACGCGTCCGCAGGACGAGCAGATTGCCCGGGAGGTACGTGCATTAGGCGGCATCCTGAATACCGGCACCTACTACGACGAGACCTCCTACTACATGGTCGTTCCCTCGTCCCACTGGCGGGAGGCCCTGGAGATTCAGTCCGACGCTGTGACGAATTCTCTCCTCGATGTCGACGAGCTCCGAAAGGAGATAGAGGTGATCGTGCAGGAGAGCCTTCAGAAGAGGGACAATCCTGGAGCGATGCTGACCGAGTCTTCGTACGCGAAGGCGTTTGATCAGCATCGGATCCGGCGATGGCGCATTGGACACCCGGATGGACTGCGCGCCATGCAGCAGGCCGATCTGGTTCGGTTTGTGCAGGCAAACTATCGCCCCGAGAACATGACGATCGTCGTTGTCGGCGACGTAGACGCTGATGAGGTCATCGCTTCGGTCGAACAGTACTGGGCCCAACTGCCGCGAGGTGAATACTCACCCGCGGCGTTGCCCTCCGAGCCCGCCCAGACAGCTTTCCGCTACGAGCGCATCTCCGGGCCCACCCAACAGCGGCTCTTCCTCACCACCTTTCACGCGCCCCCCCTTCTCCACGCGGATGCAGCGCCGCTCATGATATTGAGCGCGCTCTTAAGCGACGGACGATCCGCAAGGCTCTTCCGCCGGGTCAAGGAGGACGCGCGCCTCGTAAGTCGCGCGTGGAGCTCGTACGAGGGCTTCGAGGACATCGGCCTATTCACGCTGGGCGGCGAGGCGCTGGCAGAGGATCCATTGGAGGCCGAGATCGCGTGCTGGAAGGAGGCGGCCCGCTTTGCCGGGGAGGCCGTGGCAGACGAGGACCTGGAGCGGATCAAGGTGCGAATTGAGACCCGGCGGCTCACCTCGCAAGAGGAGGTGCTTGGCGTGGCGCGAACGCTCGGCTCGTACGAGGCTCTCGGCGGCTATCTGTTGGCGGACGAGATGGTCGCGCGCCTTCGCGCGGTGACAGCAGAGGATGTGATCGCAGCGGCCCGGCGATGGCTGCGGCTTGAGAACGCAACTCTCGTCGAGTATCTGCCCGAAACAGTGGCCCTTCCAATTCGCAGTCGCGAGGAGCTTGAGAGAGCCTTCGGCACTCCCCAGCCACCTGCCCCGGTCGCGGAAGCAGGAGCTGCACCCGTTCCGCTCGTCCCGCAAGGAGGCGCTCCGGTGGCCCGCCGAAACCGCGAAGATGCGCGAGCCATTGCGCTTCCGCTCGGAGGCACGCTCTATTTCCGGCCGCGCGCTGATCTCCCGCTCGTCTCCGTGTACGCGCTGTTTCGAGGTGGGCGCCGCAGCGAGACACCCCGGACGAGTGGCATCACCAATCTGATGATGAGGACCTCGCTGAAGTCGACCCTCCACTACGGCGCAGAGGAGATTGCGCGCCGCATCGAGTCGATTGGCTCCGGCGTAGGGTCCGTGTTCGGCACCGACTACTTCGGATGGTCCATCAAACTCAAGCGCGATGTGCTGCAGGATGGAATTGCGATCT
>JBBRJW010000204.1:0-5824 GCA_038218705.1 Chthonomonadales bacterium
GGCACCGTTCTATTCCGTAATGAAGCGACCACCGTATTCGGTTACGCGTTCCGGGATCTTGTCACCGGTCGATTGGGGGCATCGGATCCCGATGGGCACACCACGCCCGCGGCCGCGGCACTCGCGTTCCGTGTTAACTCGACCGTTGCGAATGGCTTCGATCACTTCACGATCTCTGGTCCTACCTCGGTTCGCAGTGGCTCCGCAGCTACGCTCGTGATCAGGACGGTGAGCGGCGGCGGCAGCCCCTTCACGGTATACGGGATTGACCCAACAACCAGCGATCCGCTGACACCCACAATCGGGAGCAACCCCCAGACGTGGCATCTGATGACCTTTGGCGCGAACGTCAGTGACGTCGTGCCGGCGCTGCCTACCACCACCAATGCACAGGGTGTAGTGGTTCCGGGCTCAAGGGAAACCATCCGGAACCTGGCGAACATCCAGTTCGTGCAGCCATTCCTCAACCACGAATATGGGAGCGCGGCCTGGCCGTACGCCCGCTTCGATTCTCCGTTCTTGAACCAGCAGACAGTGCGGGCCACCCTCAGAGGCCCGGGCAAGCATGTCATCATGGTCCAGAGCGGCGGGGTTACTTCCAGCTTCCCGATCACCGTAACGAAGTAGCCATTCAAGACTCTCCCCTTAGCGGCCCCGCTCACTGCCTGACCGGCTCTGAGCGGGGCCCTGACCTTATCTGCCCTCCTGAGCTCGAATCGGCCGTTTCGCGGATGAACGCTTCCTCTCAGGGGGTCACAATGGTATTGGAGTCCTTAGCTTTACGTCCGGCCTGTTACCATCTATCGGGAGATAGTCATGCAAAATTTTCCTCGCACTGTAGTAGGCGGCATCTCGCTGCCCCGCCTGATCTGCGGCACCAACTGGATGCTCGGTTACTCGCATACAAGCGGCGCGAAAGACCGATTCATTCGTGAGCTCTTCGACACATCGCAAAAGATGAGCCAGGTGATCGAGGTCTTCGCAAAGGCCGGATGTAACGCCGTCATGAGCCCGATGAACCAGTTCGTTGCCGACGCCATCCACGCCGCGGAGCAGCGCACCGGGGAGACGATCTACTGGATTGTAACGCCAGGCAGCGACCAGACCGCCGCGCTGGACGCGTGGAAGAAGGTCGTCGATGAGGCGAAGGCGCTCGGCGCTCACTTCTGCTTCCCCCATCAGTGCCTTACGGACCCGCGAATCGATCGCGTCAACCGCACGCTCGCACCGGATCTGCTGGCGAATCTCCGATATGTGCGCGAAGCTGGCCTGGTGCCGGGCCTCAGCACCCATATGCCGGAAGCCATCTCCTGCGCAGACAATTGCGAAGACGCCGTCGAGACCTACATACAGCCCTACAACGCCGCCGGCTTCCTCTGCCAGGTCGAAACCGACTGGCTGGCCAACATCTTCCGATCTGCACAAAAACCGGTCATGACGATCAAGCCCCTCGCTGCCGGCCGCCTGCTGCCGCCAACCGGGCTCGCCTTCGTATGGTCGACGCTCTCGGACAAGGACATGGTCACCATCGGCACCATGTCGACCTACGAGGCCGAAGAGGTGATCGAGCTGAGCCTGTCGCTTCTCGAGAAGCGAAGCTCCGAAGTGAAGCTGCAGTACACCCGGTCCAAGGCCGGGCTTGTAGCGGCTCGAGGCTAGGGCATGGCCGCCGCGCCGCTCAGTGAGGGGCCTGAGACGCCGGCGAGTTACGATGAGCTGCTCGCCTGCAGCCGCTGCGGCGCGTGCCTTCCAGTGTGCCCTTCCTATAGTGCAACCCTCTCGGAGCTCCACTCTCCGCGAGGCCGCGTGCAGATACTGCGCGCTCTCGCCGAATCGCGAATCGAGCGCAGCCCTGGCATACAGGCTGCGCTCGATTCGTGTCTCGATTGCCGCGCATGCGAGACGACCTGCTCGAACGGAGTCCATCCCGGTCAGCTCGCACTGGCCGAGCGCGCGCTCCCGGCGCCGGCCCCGGGCGTTCGCCTCCCTCTGGCACGGCGCATCAAGCGCTTCGTTCTCGGCCGAGTTCTCGCAAGGCCAGGCTGGATGGAAATCGGCATGGCGGTCACACGCATCTGCTACCAGGAGACCGGCATTCAAGGCCTGCTGCGCGCCACCCTCTTCCGGCGCGTGCCACTCCTGGCCCGGCTCGACCGCTACCTTCCTGCGCTTCCGACCCGGTCTGTGCGACAGTCACTTCCCGAGGTAGTTCCAGCCGTCGGCGAGCAGCGCGGAGTGGTCGGGCTATTCCTCGGCTGCGCCATGAACACGCTCTTCGCTGACTCCACCCGCGACACGGTACGCGCCCTCACGCTGCTGGGATACAAGGTGGTAATCCCACGAAATGCGGTCTGCTGCGGCGCTCCCCAGCTCGCCCTCGGCGAGCGAGATCTTGCCCTGGACATGGCCCGACACAACGTGGGGCTCTTCCCGAATTTCGATGCTGTTATTACCGACTGTGCCGCGTGCGGAGCCGAGCTAAAGAACTATGGCCATCTTCTCGGAACGGCCGACGCGATCGAGCTGAGCGCGCGCACCCGGGATTTCGCCGAGTTTGCGGCGCCCCGTATGCCTGCCGTCCGCCTCGACCATCGCTCTCTCACCTATCACGCCCCCTGCCACCTGACGCACGGGCAGCGCGTAGCGCCACCGGAGAAGCTGCTCCGCCGCCTGACCGCGGACTTTCGGGTGCTGGAAGAGGCTGACCGATGCTGCGGCAGCGCGGGCGTCTACTTTGCTCAGCAGCCGGCTATCGCCGACGACGCGAAGGAGAGAAAGCAGAAGAAGATTCGCGCAACCGGCGCGGAAGTGGTGGTATCTGCCAACCCCGGCTGTCTGCTGCAGCTCGCGGCAGCACAGGAGCCCGGCGATCACGCCGAGATCACGCATATCAGCCGCATCGTCGCCCGGGCGCTGGAGGGGCATCGAACATGAGCGCAGAACTTCTCAGCAGCCTTGCCAGTGTCCTGCCGGCAGACCGAATAGCGTCCGACCCAGAGTCGCTGCTCGTCTACGGCTACGACGGCGCGAGTGGAGTGACCGGGCGGCCTGATGTGGTGGTATCGGTTCAGGAGGAGGCCGAGATCGTCGCGACGCTGCGCGTTGCCGAGAGCCTGCGGGTCCCGGTCTTTCCGCGTGGGGCCGCAACGGGCCTGGCCGGCGGAAGTGTTCCGAGCTGCGGCATCGTGCTCAACCTCGCGCCAATGTGTCGAATCATCGAGATCGATACCGCTAACCTCATGGCAACGGTAGAGCCCGGCGTCATCAATGCGGACCTGCAGGCCGCTGTTGAGGCAGTGGGGCTCTTCTATCCGCCGGACCCGGCCAGCTTGAAGCAGTCGACCATCGGGGGCAACGTGGCAACGGGCGCAGGCGGTCCCAGGTGCCTGAAGTATGGCACTACCCGCGAGTATGTTCGGGGGATCAGGGCCGTTCTGCCCGGTGGACAGGTAGTGGAAGACGGCGGCAAGTACCTGAAGTGCGCCACAGGATACAACCTCTCCCAGCTCTTTGTAGGCTCGGAGGGCACGCTGGGCGCCATCAGCCGCATAACGCTTCGCCTGCTGCCCCGCCCGCCCGCAGTCGGCTCCGTGGTGGCGCTCTTCGCGTCGCTCGACTCGGCCGCGGCGATGGTCGAGCGGCTGCTCGCCGACGGCATTCTGCCGTGCGTGATGGAGTTCATGGATCGCCTCTGCATCGAGTGCGTGGAGAAAGCATATCATCTGGGGCTCGCTCCTGAGGCGGAGGCGCTCGTGCTGATCGAGGCCGATGGCACTCCCGAAGCGGTGGAATCGGAATGCCGCAGGATTGCCCAGATCTGCGAAGAGGGCGGGGCCTTCAATGTGCGGCGCGCTTCCGACGCCGGTACGCGTGCTGACCTGTGGAGGGCGCGCCGGGCGGTATCACCATCGCTGTCCCGCCTGCGGCCAGCTCGACTGGGCGAGGACATCTCGCTGCCGCGCGCCTCAATCGTATCGATTGTCGCGGAGATCCGTCGGATAGCGGCGAAGCACAATCTGCTGATCCCGGTCTTCGGGCACATCGGCGATGGCAACCTGCATCCGAACATCCTCTATGATCCAAGAGACCCCGAGGAGACCCGTCGCGTGCACATCGCAGCAGAAGAGCTTATCCGGGCAGCGGTTGCGGCCGGCGGCACGCTCTCCGGCGAGCACGGAATTGGCATCGCGAAGCGCGACCTTCTTCCCCTGGCTCTGCCTGAGCTCAACCAGTCGCTCTGCAAACAGATCAAGCAGGTATTTGACCCGCACAATCTGATGAACCCCGGAAAGATTTTCCCCTGAGCCGCCCCTGATCCGGGACCCGGGTACGCAACCTAATGGACTTCCCTGCCGTATCTCCTGTTAGATTACAGCGCCTCCGGCGAGCCTTCGAATCGATTCGGATGCCCGCATGATGTGCTTTTTCAACTGAACAGGAGACTTGTCCATGACGGCAACCACTTCCCGCCCAGCGGCGGCTCGCGACCACGCCAAAGCCCACAAGACCGCAGCTCCACGCGAGCTCGCCACACCAACCGACCTTTCGCCAGAGGCAGTAGAGGCGATCACCAAAGCCATCAATGGCCTGGTGGCCGACGCGTTCGCGCTCTATGTGAAGTATAAGAACTTCCACTGGCACCTCGCCTCGAGCCACTTTCGCGACTATCATCTCATGTTCGATGAGCATGCAGATGCTGTCTTCGCCACCATCGACCCGCTTGCCGAGCGCGTCCGCAAGATTGGCGGAACCACGATTCGGTCTATTGCGGAGATCGGCGCGCTCCAGACCATTCGTGATGAGGAGCGCGCATTTGTCGCCCCTCTCGAAATGCTTCAGGCACTGATCGAGGATAACAAGTCCATGGCGGCGAATATGCGCAAGGCGCACGGCATCTGCGACGACAACAAGGACGTTGCTTCCGCAAGCGAACTCGAGGTCTTCATCGATGAGACTGAGCGGCGGACGTGGTTCCTCTTTGAGACGGCTCAGGGAGCTGAGCTCACCCGCTGAGGCGGCGCCAGGCTCAGGAATTTCGAGGGACCTACGGCTTCCGCGCCGAGGTCCCTCTTTTTGAAAGGAGAGCGCAAATCATGAAGTATCGTCGACTGGGAGGAAGCGGGGTCAAAGTCTCCGAGATCTGTCTCGGGAGCTGGCTCACGTTCGGCGGCGCGACCGAGGACAAGATCGCCGAGGATTGCATCGACCGGGCATACGAGCTCGGTATCAACTTCTTCGATACCGCAAACGTCTATGCCCGCGGTAAGTCCGAAGAGGTCGTCGGCCGATCGCTCCGCAAGTTCCCACGGGACACTTACGTCCTGGCGACCAAGGTCTTCTTCCCGATGAGCGATGGGCCCATGCCCAATCACTCCGGCCTCTCACGCAAGCATATCATGGAGCAGTGCGAGCGAAGCCTCACTCGCCTCGGGGTCGACTACATCGACCTTTACCAGTGCCATCGATACGATCCTGAGACTCCCCTGGAGGAGACTCTGCGAGCGCTCGACGACCTGGTATCGCAAGGGAAGGTGCTCTATGTCGGATTCAGTCAGTGGGCCGCCGACCAGATCGCCGAGGCACTCAAGCTGCAGAGATCTCTTAACCTGGACCGGTTCGTCTCGAGCCAGCCCTACTATAACATTCTGGGCCGCGACCTTGAGAAGGACGTCCTCCCGCTCTGCGAGCGCGAGGGTATCGGCCAGATCGTCTATTCGCCTCTCGCCCAGGGCCTCTTGACCGGTAAGTACCGGCCGGGCCAGCCTCCGCCCGCGGGCAGCCGCGCCGCCGACCCGAAGCAGAACATGTTCCTCAATGGCGGGAA
>JBBRJW010000205.1:0-5818 GCA_038218705.1 Chthonomonadales bacterium
TTCGGCCATCAGTATCACGCCTAATTGTACCTGATGCGTCGGACCGCGGGGGCCGTCCGGGGTGAAGGCGAGCACTCCCCCCTCCTTTAGCTTGCGAGCCATCTGGAGGGCCCCCTTAACGCCACCGCGCCCCGTGGAGCCACGAATGGTGTGGAAACCAAATCGGTGGAAGACGTTGTTCTGGATCTCGCCGTCGCGTGAAAGCGAGATGAGAGCCCAGTAACCTCGATTGCGGAAGATGTTGGCCGGCAGAAGTGACCGGCCGTGCCAGACGACAAAAATCGCGCCGCCATCCGGGTTGAGGCGTTCGGGATGAATGAGCTTGAGCCGAAGTGTGAGGAACAGGCCCCGCGCAATGCCGAAGGTGAGCCCGCCAAGCAGCAGGCTCCGCCTGCGCAAGCGGGCGGCTTTCTGCTCGGCGGTCTCAATGATTTCGGTCGGCGACCTATCCCCGGAGGCGGGAGAGCTGGTCATAACCCTGTCTCTTACACACCGGTTTCCGGTGAGATGATCCTAGTCGAAGCCCTGAAGCTGCGTCTCGTAGAGCCGCGCGTAGAGCCCGCGCGCCGCTATCAGCTCGCGGTGCGAGCCAGATTCCACAACTTCGCCGTCCTTCATCATCAGGATACGGTCAGCGTTAATAATGGTCGAGAGCCTGTGCGCGATGATGATGGTGGTGCGCCCCTTCATCAGCGTCTCAAGCGCCTCCTGGACGAGCGCCTCGGAGGATGCATCGAGGGAGGAGGTCGCCTCATCCAGAATGAGCAGCCGGGGGTTCATCAGGATGGCGCGCGCGATCGCAATACGCTGGCGCTCGCCGCCCGAAAGCCGAATTCCCCGGTCCCCCACTACCGTATCGAATTTCTCCTCCATGCCATCTATGAAATAGGCATTGGCGGCGTAGGCGGCGCTGCGGATCTCCTCGTCGGTGGCATTGCGGTTACCATATGCGATGTTGTCGCGAAGCTTGCCCGCAAAGAGCCATGTCTCCTGAGGTACGATCCCGATCTGCCGGCGAAGTGACGGCAGCTGGACGTCTCGAATGTCAATACCGTCAATCGAGATTGTCCCTTCGTTTGGATCGTAAAACCGCGGCAGCAGGTCGACGAGCGTAGATTTGCCTGCGCCACTCTGTCCTACCAGCGCCACGACCTCGCCCGGCTGCACCTCCAGCGAGATGTTCTTCAGCACCATGGGTGTATCAGGGCCGTAGCGAAAGCTGACGTTGTCAAAGCGCACGTGCCCCGCCATCGGCGGCATCGGAAGCGCCTCTGGCCTCTCCTGGACCTCAGACTTGACGTCGAGGATCTCATCGAAGATACGGCGTACCGCCGCGAGGGCCTGCGCCCGGATGGAAGCGATGCCGCCTATATCTCCTGCGGCTTTCGCCACTGCGTTCAGCAGGTAGAGGAACGAGACGAGCTGCCCCTGGGTCATACCGCCGGGCGGTACCGGGAAGGACGAGGGCTCCCTGGTCCGGTTCTTGGGATCGACGGCCACATAGGCCTTGTGGGCAGTCATCCACTTAACCTGGTTGTCGTGCTGAGCGCGGTTTGTGAGAGCGACGTAGTTCCCGCCCAGATAGAGCACCAGTGCCACGCCGAATGCCCCGATGAACTCAATAACAGGTCGGAGCTGCGCGTTTCGCCGCACCCCGCGCATCATGTGGTGGAGAGTCCGGCGGTTCTCCTCGGTGAAGCGATGGACCTCGTGCTCCTCGGCTGCGAACGACTTGATGATCCGTACCCCGGCAACAGTCTCTTCGAGGATATTGGTAACGTCCGCCAGCTTGCCCTGAACCGCTCCTGTAATGGAGCGCATGCGGCGGCTAATCCGCGTAATGGCGACCGCCATGCAGGGAATAAAGATCAGGGAGACGAGGGCGAGCCTCCAGCTAACATAGAAGAGCGCAGCGAGGCTGGCGACAATCGTGATCGGAGCGGCCACCACATCCCGCATGCTGAGCGCTGCGCTCTGCACCACGGGGACGTCGTTCGTGAGCACCGACATGATGGAGCCGGTACGCCGCCGGTTAAAGAACGAGAGTGAGAGCGTATGGAGGTGGGTATAGAGGTCATCCCGCAATTTGGTGCCGACCCGATTGGCCACGAGCGACAGATAGTAGCTTTGTCCATACGAGAAGAGGCCTTTGATCAGGAAGATCACCAGCACCAGCCCGCACATAAAATTGAGGTGGCCCACCTCGCCGGTCACCATTGCGTCCATGGCGTGCTTGATCGGCCACGCGATCGAGGCCGTGATCGCTGCGGTCACGGCAGCGCAGAGCAGACCGAGGAAGAGCGTCCGCTTATGCGGCGTCAGCATCGCGAGGAGGCGTTTTTGAGTGTCCATAGTTCGGTTACTGGGATGCACGCCCGGTAAGTTCCAGAGCGAGTCGGGCTGTACGCTCGCTCGCACCCTCTTCTCCCAGGAGTGCTCGCACCCCGGCCAGGCCGGCCTTCATTTCGGACCGGCGCTTTACGTTGTTGAGCAGCGGAACAAGCTCCCCTGCGATAGCCTCTGGCGAGGCCTCATGCTGGATCAGCTCTGGCACGATTCGCCTCTCGGCCAGGATATTCGGCAGGCCGATGTGGGTGATCTTCTTGCTGATTCCACGGAGGTGGTACTCGAGCTCCATAATTCGGGATCCACGGTAGATGATCACCATCGGGGTCCCCAGCGCTGCCGCCTCCAGTGTCGCGGTGCCTGAGCAGGTCACGAGGGCATCGCTGTGCGCCATCACATCGTAGGTGAGGCCTTTCGCCAGCACCAGCGGCGGCAGCGTGGTAGTGGCACGACGCGCCGCGCGCGCCTGCCGCTCCAGCTCCTCGCGGAGCTTGTTCTCTGGCACAACCACTCCTGCGGCCGTTACAAGGTTCCGCTCGCTCGGCGGGGCCAGCGCCGCAGCGGTACGGGCCACCTGCTTCATTACGCGCGTACCGGCCTCCTGTACAAACTCGTGCCAGTGCTCTGCGAGTCTATCGCGAAGCTCGCGGTGGCCGGAGAGGTAGCCAGCGATCGTCTCTGGCGAGAGGGACGACGCGACGCCAATGACGAATTGCGCGCCGCGCACATCGCGGGCGATCAGCCGCGCCGCGTCGAGCATTGCGGGCAGATTGTGCGCCACCTCGTGCCTGCGACTTCCTGGCAGGAGGCCGATAATCGGGGCAGCCGGGTCCATATCGAACTCGGCCGCGAACTGCGCGCGGGTCATCGCCGGCCGAACGCGCTCGAGCAGCGGATGCCCGACATAGACTGCGTTGATGCCCATCTGCTGGAACCGCTCTGTGGACCAGGTAAAGGGGAGTGCGCAGAGGTCGGTGATAGAGGCCAGCTCGCGCTCACGGTCGCCGCTGCGCCGCCATGCGCCGGGAGGGAAATAGTAGAGCACCTTGATGCCGAGGCTGTGCGCAAAGCGGGCCGCGCGCACATTGAAAAATCCGAAGTCAATCAGGAGCAGGAGGTCCGGCTTGCGGCGCCGCACCTCCTGCTTCAGGAGCGGAGCCATGCGCGCCAGAATTCCAACCCCCCGGGTAATCGACTCGGTGATGCTGATGGCGCCCCACTCGGCGCTGTCGGCAACGAGCTCAACGCCCGCCGCTCTCATTGCGCTGCTGCCAATCCCCCAGAGCTCGATATCCGGGGCAAGGCGCCGCAGCTCCTGGGCCAGTGCGCCGCCAATCAGGTCGCCGGAGATTTCGCCGGAGAAGATCGCAATGTTCATGGTGAAATACGCACCGGCTGCGCCATCCCTCAGGCGACGGTAGACTCGTCCGCCTCCTGCTGATTATTGCCGCGGAAGTTCTTGCCGTCGCGCGAGCTGCGAATGAACTGAAGCAGGTGGTCCAGCTCCGGGCTCCGCTCAAGGCCTTCGCGATCGATCGCATCGAGGGCCTGCGACATGTTGAGGTTGGAGTGGTAGAGGAGCTTGTATGCGAGCCGCAGATCGTTCCGTACGCGGATGGAGATGCCAACACGCTTCAGGCCGATCTTGTTAATATCATAGACGCGAGCCGGCCGCCCATTGGCGAGCGCATAGGGAGGTATATTCATGGCGACGCCCGACATGCCGCCGATCATCGCGAGCGTACCGATACGGCAGAACTGATGGATGCCGCAGATGCCCCCGAAGTTTACACGGTCCTCCACGAGCACGTGCCCGCTAAGGCCCACATAGGACGCAAATGTAATGTCGTCGCCGATCTGGCAGTTGTGGCCGATATGCACATACGACATCAGCATATTGCGGTTACCGATGCGAGTCGCTTCGCCTTCACCGGTGGCCCGGTGGATGGTTACACACTCCCTGATGATGTTGTCGTCGCCTATCTGGACAAAGCTCTGCTCATTCTCAAATTTATGATCCTGCGGCGGACCGCCAAGTACGGCCTCGCTAAAGACCTGGCAGTTGCGGCCAATCGTCGTATGGCTGAGGATCTTCACCGCCGGGTGCAGGACGCTATCATCGCCTACCGAGACCTGAGGGCCGATGACACAGTATGCGCCGATCTGAGCGTTCCGGCCAATGATGGCGTCTGGCGCGATAACAGCCGTTTCGTGAATGGTCGCCGACGGATCAATACGCCCCTCATTCACTACCGTGATCCCCCTCGGTCTCCGTCGGTGCTTTCGTCGGATATCGGACCACGGACGCCGCCCGACCCGCGATCTCGTCACGGCTAACCGGATCCTTCAGGGCGAATGTCATGTCGCACTCCGCCACCAGGGAGCCCTCAACGCGCGCCTCCATATGCACTTTCCCCATCATGCCACGGGACCAGAGCATCTCGGCGGTGATTATCATTTGGTCGCCTGGAACTACCGGCTGCCGGAACCGCGATTTGTCCATCGCTGCAATAAATGCGAGCTTGCCTTCGTGGGCGGGGTGCGCCAGCAGCATCAGCCCCGCAACCTGGGCCATCGACTCGATAATCAGTACGCCAGGCATTACCGCCTGTCCGGGAAAATGACCATCGAAGAAGGGCTCGTTGATCGTGACGTTTTTCAGCCCGACCACGCGCTTGCCGACCTCCAGCTCGGTGATTCGATCCACCAGGAGCATCGGGTATCGGTGCGGGACGAGCGCGCGAATGTCTTCAACGTCGAGAATAGGACTCATTCAGCTCTCCTGAGAGGCGCGCGCATCCGCGGCGCGAATCGCTGCCGCGAGACGTGTATTTATCTGATGACCCGGCCGCAGCGCGCGCACCGTGCCCGCGAGCCGAAAGCCCGTCAGAGCGAGGTCACCGATCATGTCGAGCACTTTGTGAGCGCACCACTCGCACGGACAGCGCAGCTCGGACGAGAACTCATAGGGCGGCGTAATGATGAGGGCATTATCCAGCGAACCGCCTTTTGCAAGACCGGCGGCGAGCAGCATCTCCACTTCCTGCCGAAACGCAAAGGTTCGGGCCGGCGCGATTCGAGCCAGAAACCCATCCTCCGCCCCCGGACCAATCTCCACGTCTACAGTTGCTCGGCCCTCTGGCCAGGAAGCAAACTGTGTCTCAGCCCCAACGTGAAACCCCTCACCAGGGGTCAGCGTGGCCGTGCTGGCGCCCGCCTCCACCGAGATCGTGTCTTCGATTCGGATGATCGCCGCAGGTCGCTCCTGCGCCACTCGCCCTGCGGCCAGAATCGCTTCCGCAAAGGGCTGAGCGCTGCCATCCAGAATCGGAATCTCGGGACCCTCGACTTCGATCAGGGCATTATCGACTGAAAGGCCGTTGAGCGCGCAGAGCAGGTGCTCCACCGTGCTAATCTGTTCTCCCTCCAGGCCAAGACGGGTGCAGCGTGCAGTGTCGACCACATTCTCAGC
>JBBRJW010000206.1:0-5811 GCA_038218705.1 Chthonomonadales bacterium
GCGTCCGGCCCGGCGAGGTGGAGCACGGGCCGCTCTTCGGCCGCCTCATCGCTCTCTACTCGCGGGTTCTGCGCTGGTGCCTTGACCGCCGCTGGGTGCTCCCGGTCGCCGCATCCGTGCTCGTCGCATTTACGTTATTCTTCGCAGGGCGGCTCACGACCGGGCTGATGCCGGACATGGATGAAGGCGCATTTGTACTCGACTTCTGGACACCCCCGGGCACTACGCTTGCGGAGAGCGACCGGCTCCTCGGCCAGATTGACACGCTGCTAACACAGACGCCTGAGGTCGAGTCGTACTCTCGGCGGCTGGGCACCGAGCTCGGCTTCTCCATCACCGAGCCGAACCGGGGCGATTACGCCATTACGCTCAAACGGGATCGTAAGCGCGGAATTGAACCGATCATGGACGATCTCCGGGGCAAGATTCAGACGACCGTTCCGGGCATCGACGCCGATTTCCATCAGGTCCTGCAGGATCTCATCGGGGATCTCGCGGGAGCGCCAAAGCCGATCGAGGTGCGGGTCTACGGCGAGAACGAGGCCGCCATCGACGCCTTCAGCGCCGAGGTAATGGATCAGCTCGGGAAGGTTCGCGGGCTAGTCGACCTGAAATCGAGCTCGGTGGAGTCCGGACCTGAGCTCATTGCCCGCGTGGACGCGTTCCGCGCAGGGCGACTCGGCCTCACCCCGGATCAGATCGCAAGCCAGCTCGGGGCGGCCATGCAGGGCGACGTCGTGACTCAGCTTCTTCAAGGCGACCGGCAGATAGGTGTCCGCGTTCGCTACCCAAAGGAGGCGCGTTCCGACCAGGCGGCGATGAGTACGCTGCCGGTGCATATCCCGTCGGGCGCAGTGGTACCGCTTTCGGCCGTGGCAGCGCTGGAAATTGCGCCGGGAACCGTAGAGGTGAACCGGATAGATCAGCGGCGAGTGGTTGCAGTGGGCGCTAGCCTCTCCAATCGCGACCTGGGCAGCGCTACCAACGATGTGCGCAAAGTGGCTGCGGGTCTTACCCCGCCGGCCGGCGTCACGTTATCCATCGCAGGACAATCGCAGAGTCAGGCGGCTGCGTTTCGCAACCTCCTGACGGTACTGGCGCTCGCGATCCTGCTCGTCTTCTCCGTGATGCTCTTCCAGTTCCGATCGTTCACCGCGCCGATCGTCATCCTCCTCATCATGCCGCTCTCGCTTTTCGGCGTATCGCTTGGCCTCTGGGTCACGCGGACGCCGCTCAACATCTCCTCGTTCATGGGAGCGATCATGCTCGTGGGGGTGGTCGTCAAGAATGGCATTCTTCTTCTCGACCAGGCCATAAAGGGCGAAGAGAGCGGGATGACAACGCGGGAGGCGGTAGTCCATGCGGGCGAAGTGCGGCTCCGGCCTATTCTCATGACAACCCTCACTGCGATCCTCGGCCTCGCACCGCTCGCCCTGGGCCTCGGCGCGGGTGCGGAGATGCAGAAGCCCCTCGCGATCGCCGTCATTGGCGGCCTCACCTTTTCGACGCTCTTCACGCTCGTCTCCGCGCCAATGCTCTACGTGAGCCTGAAGCGTGAGCCGGCGCGCCACGACGAGGGTTCATCCGCCTGAGACCCGGGAAAAAGCAAGACTGAAAGCAGGAGACCGGGTCCCACACGGGGAACCTCCCCGGGGCACACTCGCCCCTTTTTGAGGAGAATCTTATGCGATCGGTTTTTGCTGGCCGGGTACTCTCGGCCGCCGCGCTCTGTACAGCGCTGCTTGCTCCCGCCTCTCATGCGCAGCCGTCAGGCTTCCGCCCTCCGGCGGTTCCGCTGGTTACGTTCAACCCCTTTCTCAGCATCTGGTCCAAGGCCGATAGGCTCACGGATAAGCAGACAAGCCACTGGACCGGCCGCGTCCAGCCCCTCACCGGTCTCATCAAGGTCGACGAGGCACTCTATCGCGTGATGGGGAGCGAGCCCGCTGCGGTCGATGCCCTGCCTCAGTCCTCGCTGGAAACAACTCCCACGCGCTCCATCTATCGCTTCACCAACGGCAAGGTCGAAGTGTCCCTTACCTTCCTCTCGCCCGCCATCCCGAGCGACCTGTCGGTGCTCAGTCTGCCGCTGAACTATATCACGTGGTCCGTTCGATCGGCCGACGGCGTACCGCACAGGGTTACCATCTTCGAGTCGATCGGTGGTGGTCTGGCCGTTAACGAGCCGAAGGAGACCGTGGAGGCACGTGCCGAAGCGGTACCCGGCCTCACCGCTCTCCGCGTGGGAACCGTGGCTCAGCCGGTTCTCGGCAGCGCTGGCGACAGTCACACCGCTGACTGGGGATACGCGTATCTGGCAGCTCCTTCGGCCGGCGTGACCTCCGCCATCGGTGCTCCGGCTGCGCTCGCAGACCAGTTCGCGGCAAGCGGAAAACTTGGCGCGGAGCCTGCGGCTTCCGGGCCAACCGACAGCTCTGTGGCATGCGCTCTGGCGTTCGACCTCGGCACGGTGACGGGAACGGCCACGGAGCGGCACAGCATGGTCGCCTACGACGAAATCTATGCCATCAAGTATTTCGGCCAGAAGCTCCGGCCCTACTGGCGGCGGAACGGCACAACGGCGGCAAAAATGCTCGCCAGCGCCGACAGCCTCTATCCCTCGCTCGTTACGCGGACGGCGCAATTCGACCGCGACCTCGTCGCGGACATGACGCGGATCGGGGGCGCCGAGTACGCGACCGTGACCAGCCTCGCTTACCGCGAAGCGCTGGCGGCGTGTGGCCTGGCAGCCGACGCAAAGGGCCAGCCGCTCTTCTTCACCAAGGAGAACACGAGCAACGGAGACATCGCAACGGTCGATGTCTTCTTCCCGATGGACCCGATCTGGGTTCTCCTCAGCCCGGCACTCGCCAAAGCCTCTCTTGTCGGGATCCTCGACTATGCCGCCAGCCCCCGGTGGCGTTTCCCGAACGCGCCACATGACCTGGGAACCTACCCGATTGCGCGCGGAACCGACGACGGCGGCGAAGGCATGCCGGTGGAGGAGAGTGGCAATATGCTCATTCTCATCGATGCCATCGCGCAGGCGGAAGGAAACGCCTCCTTCGCCGGCCACTGGTGGCCAAAGCTCACCCAGTGGGCGACGTACCTGGAGAAGTATGGCCTCGACCCCGAGGACCAGCTCTGCCCCGACGACTTCATGGGCCACCTTGCCCACAACGCCAATCTCTCCGTGAAGGCCATTCTCGCTCTCGCGGCATATGGTGACCTCTGTCGAATGCGAGGCGACGCGGCGGCCGCTGACCGGTTCATGAAAGAGGCCCGTACAGACGCGCTGCACTGGGTGGAGGCGACCAGGGATGGAGATCATTCGAGGCTGGCATTTGATAAGCCGAACACCTGGAGCCAGAAGTACAACCTGGTATGGGACCGTATCCTCGGGCTGAATGTCTTTCCGCCAACCGTCGCAAGCTCCGAGGTTGCGTTTTATAAATCCATGCTCCAGCCGTACGGCCTGCCGCTCGACTCGCGCACAAAGGGGACCAAGACGGACTGGACATTCTGGAGCGCCACTCTCGCGACCAGCCAGAGCGACTTCGAAGCTCTGACCCATCCGGCATATACCTACTTTAACGAGACAGGCGCGCGGGAGCCTCTGGCTGACCAGTACAACACCGACGACGTGAACAGCGTTGGAATGCACGCACGTCCAGTTATGGGCGGCCTATTCATCAAGATGCTCTCCGATCGGGCTGCATGGAGGAAGTGGGCGTCTGCCGACCGGGAGAAGGTCGGACCGTGGGCTCCCCTGCCGAAGAAGCCGACGATAAAGGTCGTCGTGCCGACATCGGCGGAAGCTGCGGTCGACTGGAAATACACAACCACCGATCCCGGCGCAGGATGGATGAACGTCGATTTCAACGATGCTTCGTGGAAATCCGCGCCCGCGCCCTTCGGGACGGAGCGGGGCTGGCACACGCGCTGGACCACCCCGGATATCTGGGTGCGCCGTGAGTTCACTCTGCCCTCGAGCCGGTGGAAGAATCTGCAGTTCAACATGTTCCACGACGAGGATATTGATGTCTACGTTGACGGCAAGTTTGCGTCCCACGAGGCCGGCTTCAACACGGGATACGACGTCTCGGATATCTATCCGGAGGCCCGCCTGCTCCTGAAGCCCGGGGCGCGGGTGATGATTGCGGCCCATGTCCACCAGACTGTGGGCGGCCAGATGGTCGACATCGGCCTCGCGGACATTGTCCGCTGACGTGAGCTCCTGAAATGCAGAAGAGGCGCGCTCTGTTTTCAGAGCGCGCCTCTTCTACATTTTCTCAGGCCATCGACCATACGCACGCCTGGTTCGCGGCTGCCCTCGCCCCGCTGCGCCGCGTCCGCGCGCCGTCTCGCAGTAAGGAGCGCTGCAGCGCAACCAGCTAATCGGCCGTCGGAGGCACCGGCACAAAGAGCGGCCGCAGGTGGCGCTCGTAGAGGTTCGCGGTGATGTTTGCGCCAATTGTATCGCGGTTCGCCCGTACCGCCTTCAGGTAGCGGTCGCCCATCCGCCCGGCAATCCGGTACGAGATGTGCAGAAGTTGCCGCAGGTCCGGATTATACTCCGGTTCGTTTGTATCGTGCCGCAGCGCCTTGCGGAACTGATCGCCATCCCATAGGCGAATCTGGTCGGCTGTCGGCAGCTTCGCGGAGTCGATCTCGACCATTGAGGCGTACGACTCGGTAAGCGCGTTGCGGCGCTCCAGGGCATTGCATGCCAGCTCGCGCACCAGCTCCAATCCATCTCCGCCGCTCATTGCGAGCCCAATCAGCTCCTCCAGCCAGCTCGTTCCAGCGGTCTTAATGTGGACTCCTGCGTCGAACCGGTGCAGAGCACTTCGCATTGCCGGGAAGAGCGAGAACTTGTCACTTCCCGAATGGAGCGAGAGCTTCAGTCCCGGGGCCATATCGTAACGCTGGCTCGCATAGGCGATGACTGCCAGGTCCGCAGCGAACTCTGCCGCGAATGCGCTGGCATCGCCCGTAAACTCCACACCCTTGTTAAATCGCCCGTGGAAGCGCGGGGCCACCACCTCAACTGGGACCTCTTCGTGCCCCAGTGCGGCCAGAATGAGCAGAAGCTCGACGGGGCCCTGCGGCTCCTCCGCCTCGTCCATAGCGATCTCTGCGACAAATCCGCCCTCGCCGAGATTGCTCGCCAGGTGCCGATAGAGGTGCGCCGCCTGCTGGACGGGCGTGAGATACTGATTTCCAATTCGCTGCACGTCCGCGCGGGTCACTGTAATCGGGGTCTCCAGCCCGGGAATCTTGTAGGTGCCAACCAGATCCCGGCACCGGGCCATAAAGAGGTCGAGATCGCTGGGCTGTGGCCGGAGCCCGATCGTCTCGGCAATATCGATGGTGAAGTAGTCGCAGTACCCCACGAACGCGTCCACCGTGTCGAGGCGGATATGGTCGGCATCCACAAAGTATGCGCCGTCCCAGCATAGCTCCGCTACAGCGGCGTCGGCCGCTTTGCGCGTTGCCGCCGGGTCCGAGCCGAGAAGGCGGTGCTCCCGCGGCGACTTGTTCCATACGGGCGTCACCTCTGCGCCGGCGTCTTTCGCGAGTATGCACGCCCGCAGCTGCGGCACCGTCTGCTGGGCGAAACGATCGCCCAGACCAATAGAGTACTTGCCTAGCCTTGCCATAGTGATAAAGGGCCTCCTGGTGCCGGGTAAGGGCACTTCCTGAAGCAAGTTTACCCGCCGAACCGCAATAGTCGTGTCGCTCGCGCGGCCCGATGGCCGCGTGGTCATAGATGCGAACCGGCACAATACGCCGATAGGGGGATGAACG
>JBBRJW010000207.1:0-5788 GCA_038218705.1 Chthonomonadales bacterium
GGTGGTTCCGGTGGTAGGGGCGGACCTACCTCGACACGCTCCCTACAGGGGATATTGTTCGATCAATTATGAGTGACCGTGTTCCTTAAAATGGGCGTCTCAACCTGCGCAATCTGGTGTGTTCCTTTGCCGGCGAGGTGGTGCTCGAACTGGTGTACCGTAACGGCAAGTACTTAACCGTAATCGATGATGAATGGCGGCAGGCGCGAGTGGAGCTTACAGCGCTCCCGCCAGGCGAACCGGAGGCCACTGTGGGAGTGATGCCAAAGATCATGCTGGAAGCCTATGATAAGGGCGAGCAGAAAGGCCGGGTGATCCTGTTACTATTGATCTTGGAGCAGCGGTTCAGCGGGCTCTCCGACCGCGCGCTACAGCGGATCGCTCTCTTTGACAAAGGGCGGAAGGATACTGAACCTGACCTATTTCGCTCTGTTTCGGTGTCGGAATACGCCGGGCCACAATACTACCAGCATGCTGTTCTCAATCGAGAACCAGGAGCGGGTTCATGAAGCGTACAACCGGGCTTGCACTCTTTCTGATACTGCCTTCCTGCCTCGTTCATGGTCATGCCACGAGAAAGAACCAGCCAGTGCAGCCTGCGTTGATCCCGCTGGTGAGCAGGATGCCAAACTGCCCGGAACCATACGGGATGCGCGACTGGAAGCAGGTGACTCGCGACTACCTCGACCTGGTGTTCGGCTTCGATCGCAAGGGAGATTTCCTGCCATTCGGACGCTGGAACGACACCAGCCGGCAGACGTTCTTCCTGCCCAGCTATATCGGGACAGGCGGGCCAGAGGGAATCAACTGCCTGGCGGCGGTCGTGAGCGGATCACTGATCGGCGAGGATATGACCCGGTTTCGCGGGCGTAACTGGGTCCAGATGTGTCAGGCCTACTTCAGCCGGGAAGATGGCGTCTATGTGAACGGGATCCACGGGAGGGTCGCAGGCACCTTCTGGTACGATCTGTTCCCCAATGTCCTCTTCTATCAGATTGCAGACGGCTATCCGGGTGTTGGCGAGACCGCGAGCCAGTTCCGAAGTGTCGCGGATCGGTTGGCCGCCGGGTGCGATGCGATGGGCAGCAAGGACGACGCAAAGGCACTTCCGAGCTTTGATCACACCGCCTTCCGGTTCGAGAATATGTCGCCGGTAGACAATGGGCGCTGGATCGAGCCAGACGGAGCGGCGGGAATCGCCTGGCTGGAGACAATGGCATATGCCAGAAACCACGATCCTCGCTATCTCACGACCGCCGATCACTGTCTTCTCGCCCTGCAGGGGTGCCCGAAGGAGCGCAACCCTCTCTACGAGGTGCTGCGCAAGGAGTCGCTGCGCGTGGAGCGAGATGGCCGCCGGGTCGTGGACCCCGCTGTCAGCCCCTTTGCAACCGGCGATGCGCTGGGGCGCGGAGCGCCGACGAACCTCTGCCTCTACGGGGCCTCGCACGTCGGGATCCTGGGGGCGCTCGTGGGCAAGACGAGCGATCCAAAGATTCTGCTGATTGAGCTCCTGAAGACAGACGCCTACCGTGCGTGCGCCTACCCGACCTGCCTGCTCTACAACCCCTACCCGGTAGCACGGACGGTTAACTATCGGGCAGACCTCAATGCGGGGAGGCTCTACAACGCGGTCACCCATCGGTTTGTGGGCCGAGCGCGGAACGGGGTCGTGACGGCGACACTGACGGCCGAAACGGCTTGTGTGCTCGTTGAGACGCCACCGCAGGGAGTTGTGCAGAGCCGCCGGGGGCGGCTGTTGATCGATGGCGTAATCGTGGACTACCGTATCCAGTGAAGCGAGGAGGGGCCCCTCACGATTCTGCGGTGCAGAGGTCATCGCTGCCGGCCGGCAGCAAGACAAGCTAACACGCGCGCCACCCAAATTACGAGAGCCCGCCGTTGCTGGCGGGCTCTCGTCCTACTCTTGTCGATCTCCCGGTCAGACCTTGAAGATGCCCTTGAAGGCCGTGATGGCCTTGACGAGCCCTGCCTCGGCATCCGCATCCAGGTCGCGCGTTCGGCGTATCTTCTCCATGACGTCCGGATAGTTCTCAGCCATGTAAGGATGGAACTCCGCCTCGAAGCGGTTCACCTGGTTTACAGGGATGTCGTCGAGGAACCCGTTGTTGCCCGCATAGATGATGGTAACCATCTGCTCGATCGGCATCGGGTTGTATTGCGGCTGCTTCAGGACCTCAATCAGACGGGAGCCGCGCTCAAGTTGGTCGCGGGTCGCCTTGTCGAGGTCGGAGGCAAATTGCGAGAACGCCTGAACTTCGCGGTACTGCGCGAGGTCGAGCTTCATGCGGCCGGCGACCTTGGCGCTCTTCATGGCGTTCACCTGCGCCGAGCGGCCGACGCGGGAGACCGAGATGCCGACGTTGATGGCCGGACGGACCCCGGAGAAGAAGAGGTCCGGGTCGAGGAAGATCTGGCCATCGGTAATCGAGATGACGTTGGTCGGGATATAGGCCGAGACGTCCGAGGCCAGCGTCTCGATGATTGGGAGAGCCGTCAGACTTCCGCCTGTGCCGGGAAGCTTGCGAATCTCCAGGTCCGGGTTGTCGAGCTCGGCCAGATCCTTCTTGGCTTCGCTCGAGCCCTCGCCACCCTTGTAGATCTTGCTGTTGACGCCCTCTTTCACACCACCGGGCTCGCTCTTGGCGACAATGATGTAGTCCTCACGAACCTTGGCGGCGCGCTCCAGCAGTCGGGAGTGGAGGTAGAAGACGTCGCCAGGGTATGCCTCGCGGCCCGGCGGGCGCCGCAGCAGCAGGGAGACCTGTCGGTAGGCGACCGCCTGCTTGGAGAGGTCATCGTAGATCACCAGCGCATGGCCGCCCTTGTCGCGGAAGTACTCGCCGATGGTGCATCCGGTGTAGGGAGCGATGTACTGGAGGGGCGCGGGATCGGCAGCGGTGGCGGCAACGATGATGGAGTACTCCATCGCGCCCTTCTCCTCCAGGATCCGCTGCACGTTGGCGACGGTGGAGGCCTTCTGGCCGATGGCGACGTAGATGCAGACGACGTCCTGGCCCTTCTGGTTAATGATGGTGTCGATGGCGATGGCCGTCTTGCCGGTACCACGGTCGCCGATGATCAGCTCGCGCTGTCCGCGGCCGATCGGCACCAGCGCGTCAATCGCCTTGAGGCCGGTCTGGAGAGGCTCTTTGACGGGCTGACGGTCAACTACGCCCGGGGCCTTGGTCTCGATACGACCGGTCTCGGTGGTAATGATCGGGCCCTTGCCATCGAGCGGATCGCCAACGGCGCTTACAACGCGGCCGAGCAGCGCCTCGCCTACCGGAACTTCGATGATACGTCCAGAACGCCGAACGGTCGTGCCCTCTTCGATCTCTTCGACCGGGCCGAGGATAACGGCGCCGACGTTGTCTTCTTCGAGGTTAAGGGCGATCGCGCGGATGACGGCGCCGTTGGAGTCGGTGATCAGGTTGCCCTTTTCGTCAACGAACTCCAGAAGCTCCGAGACCATGCACTCCTGCAGGCCGTAGATGCGCGCGATACCGTCTCCAACCTGGAGTACGGTTCCGACACCCTCTTCCTTTATCTCTCTACGGTAACCCTGAAGCTCGCGCTCCAGGATCGATGTTATCTCTTCCGGTCGAATGGCCATAGTGGGCTGCCTTTTCTCCGTTTCTTCAGAAAGCTCAGGCTTCTTGCAGCAGTTGTTCGCGCAGCCCTTCAAGTGTGCCGCGGACACTGCCGTCAATGATATTGTCACGCATCCGAACGACCACGCCCCCGAGAATGGAGGGGTCGATATGAACCGTCAGGTTGATCTGCTCGCCCGTGCGCTGCTCCAGGCTGCGCGTCAGGCCGGCTGTCTCCTCGGGAGTGGGCTCGATGGCGAAGGTCGCCTCGGCGCGCACGAGGTGGCGAGCGATATCGGAGAGGCGGAGCAACTCCACCTGCACGGTGTCGAGGATACTCTCACGCCGCTTATCAACGAGGAGGCGCAGAAAGGAGAGGGTCAGCTCATCTACAGAGCTTGCCAGCGTCTGGTCCACAAGCGCGCGCTTGCGTCCGGCAGGCACCACCCGGCTCTCCCAGAGCTCGCGCAGGCTCGGCGCTTCCACCATGAGCCGGGCGACGTTCTTCAGATCGTTTTCAATCAGGTCGAGCTTGCCCTCTTTGTTGGCAAGGCTGAAAAGAGCGGTTGCGTAGCGGCGGCCCGCACGAAAATCACGTTCTGCCACGGTCAGGCTCCCTCCGCCGGCTGCGGCGCCGCATAGGCGCTTGCGCCAGCGGCGGGAGAGGCCTCCCTGTTGGGCGCAGCAGCGACAATCCCGACAAACTGGTCAATCAGGCGGCGCTGTGTTTCGGGGCCGGAGTGTTCCCGAACGGCGCTCTCGGCGGCGTCAATCGAAATGCGGACGATGTCGCGGCGCATCTGAATGCGGCTCCGGGTCTGCACGCGCGCCATCTCATCCTCGGCGCGCCGCTTCAGTGCTGCTGCGGACGCCTGCGCCTCGGCGATGATCTCGCCACGGGCGGCATCTGCCTCGCGTACGGCTGCCTCGAGGCGCTCACGGTGTTCAATCTCAATGGCGCGCAGGCGGTCGGCGTAGTCGTCGCGCAGCTTCTGCGCCGCCGCGAGCTCGCGCTCCACCGTAGCGTGGTTTGTGGCGATGCGCTCCGTGCGGGAATGGAGGAGATCATTCCAGTACGGCAGGCTCAAGTAGGGGACATTGAACTTGACGAGAATCAGCGCGAGCAGCACAAAGCCGATCACGAGTGCCAGGAACGAGCCTGTGTCCTCGATTACAAAGGGGCCCAAGTTGATTTCTGCAAGCTGCACGGCGGCAACTCCA
Organism: Chthonomonadales bacterium; assembly: GCA_038218705.1. GTDB lineage: Bacteria > Armatimonadota > Chthonomonadetes > Chthonomonadales > Chthonomonadaceae > JBBRJW01. The sequence goes on from JBBRJW010000207.1 coordinate 4,836, forward strand.
TCCGTAATTAGTATTCGGCGCTCACAACGGCGCTAGTTGCGCGCGGAGGCCATAGACTGCTCCACAGAGGCGCGCAGGGTGGCCATGTCCACATTCTGACCCAGAGCCGTGTGGGCTGCGCCGGATGCGAGCCCGCTCATGCGCTCGGTCAGTGCCGTGAGCGATTCGGTCCGCTCATGATCCAGGGCGGCAGTGCCATCGGTAAGGTGGCTCTCGGCGGCGGCGCGTGCTTCGGAGATCAGACGCTCGCGCTCATCCTGAGCCTCCTTGATAGCGGTCTGGATATGGGCGCGCGCTTCGGCTTCCACCAGGGTGATCCGCGCCATGTAGTCGGCGCGAAGCGTCTCCATCTCCTGCTGCATATTCTGAACGGCCACGTAGGCGTCCGCGATCTTCTTATCACGACCAACAAGGTGAGCCATGTAGGGCTTGAAGAAGAGGCGGCTCAGAACTGCCCAGAGCAGAATAAAGAGGACAACCTGCGCCAGAAAGTATTGTGGGTTGAACGCGAGACTCTTCTCGATGGCATCCATAGGGGTCAACTTTCAGTGAGCCCGGGCCTCAGGCCCAAGACTCGAGTTCGCGGGAGAAGAGCGAGCGGCGCAGCGGCGAATTGCCGCTCCCTTCGCTCCTCTCCCACATCACTGCGGCTGGACCCGCTGTTGGCGAATGGCGGGTCCAGGGCTTTGCCCTACCGCGTGGGCGCCATCTGGCCTGCCTGCGCAGCCGCAACCGCCTGCACCTGTTCGTTGGTGGGCAACTTTGAGTTGAGCAGGAAGAAGACGAGCAGGGAGAAGATAACCAGGGACTCGATGAAGGCAAGGGACAGGATCATCGCGGTCTGGATCTTACTGGTCTGTTCTGGCTGGCGAGCCATGCCTTCGAGCGCGGCGGCTGCCGCCTTGCCCTGGCCGGCTGCCGCGGAGAGAACCGCAACGGGAACGCCGAAACCG
>JBBRJW010000208.1:0-5768 GCA_038218705.1 Chthonomonadales bacterium
GGTTGTGCTCTCCAGCCTATTTGCCACCTGGCAACTACGTGGGCAGGAGTGTCTCCAGGAGTGCCGGGCGATGCTCGCGGCCTCTCAGAAGCAAGTCCCCGTTACTGCGTCACCAAAATAACGGCTTCCGTGAACTGTTACGCAGCGGTGCTTCGACCGGGCATTCGCGTGGACGGATTCTGCCCGCTTCGCCCGGCGCGTATGGCCGTTGCGCTCGACATTTGTCGGGCATTACACGGTAAGTCCTTGACTCCCGGGCGGCTTTCTGATTAAATAGGGTTGGGAAGCATGCGCTTCGTCCTACCAACGCAAGAAGGAACCTGCACGCATTGCCAGAGCCGAACACCGCTGCCGAATTCGATCCCGCCGCCTCCGCAACTACGCGGCCCCGCGCTCGTCGCGCCCGCGCAGCGAGCCCCAGATCTACCGCGCTTGTGGCGACGCTGGAAGCCGAGCGGCTCAAAGCGCGCCGCGGGGCGTCGCACTTTACGCGCGCTGAGACCCATCGGAAAGCCGGGCGGACGCTGGCCGCCGTTCTGGAGTACCGAAAGGCGATCGAAGCCAGCCCTGACAACGCTTTCTACCGATACAAGCTTGGCGACTGCTATGCAGCCGCCGGCGCTCTCACGTATGCGGTCATCGAGTTGGAGACGGCCCGCTCACTCAGCCCGGGGGATGGGTTCTACCACTTCTGGCTAGGTGAGCTCTACGCTCGCGCGGGCAGGCACGAGGAGTCGATCGTGGAGCTGAGGCAGGCGGTGGCCTATGCGCCCGAAGACGCCTACTACAGCGTTCGGCTCGGCACCGCCTTCCTGCAGAGCTGCTTCACGCAGGATGCAGCGCGCGCGTTTCAGAATGCGGTTGCGATCGAGCCCGGCAACGCATCCTATCACTGCCTTCTGGGCGATACCTACGTTCGGCTCGGCTTCGATCGCGAGGCGCTGCTCCACTACCGCCACGCAGGACAGCTGGACCCCTACGATACGGAATATGTGGACCGAGTGCGTAAGCTCACGGCCAACGAGCCCCTCTGACCTTTACTTCACGAACGATTGAGAAAGCGAGTGATCCTTTGGTTGAAAACGCGCTCCTGGATGACGCCAGGTTCGACCCGACCCAGCGCGAGCTGCTGCAGATTACATGGCAGATGCTCGAAGCAATTCACAATGGAAGCCCTGACACGTATCGCCGCCTCTGCGCTCCGGATCTCTCATGCTACGAGGACGTCTGTACGCACAGAGTGGATGGAGTTGAGTTCCACCTCGCTCTTATCCGGCAGATGGCGAAGAACCCGGACCTCAAGCCGGTCCGGTTCGATATCCTTTCGCCACGGATACAGGTCTATGGCGATACGGGCATCGTCACATACACACGCCTCATGACCCACGATGATGGCGGCACTCCACGCTTCTCCACCTTCAATGAAACCCGTGTGTATGTGCGGACCGCTGGCGCATGGCAGATGGCTCACTTTCATCGCTCCCCGGCCTGACCGCTCTCCAAAAGTGTTGGCGGGTACCCGGAAGCGTCAACGCGCTTCCCGACCCGCCGACAATTTCTGCAGCACTTCCGATACCCTGAGCATCGCACGCCCCTGGTGATACCCTTCGGTCCATGAGTCGCTCTTCGGCGCTCCCGCCGGCGCTGCGCCCTCCGGAGAGACCGAGTTGTACCATCCTCCATGGACCGAGTCGATCTGTTTGCTGCGAATGAACTCCCATTCGGCGGTGAAGGCGGTCCAGTAGCGCGAGGTCTCCCGCCCGAATTTCTCGTGCATCAGGAGCAGAGCGTTTACGCACTCGGCCTGCACCCACCAGACTCTCTCCGGGATGTAGACCTTACGGAACGTGGTGCCGGAGTCGGCCAGGCCGGCTGCCAGATCGAACCCGGCTTCCAGCGCGTGATCTACGAGCCGCCGCGCCGCGAGCCACACGGCCGGGTCTTCCGGACGCCCCAGGGCAGAGGAAGCCTCCACCAGCAGGAAGGCGGTCTCCACATCGTGCCCGAAGGAGTCGAGGTCCGGTACAGGCCGCCAATCCGGCGTGAAGAACTGATTCATGACGCCGATCTGGCTCACCACCACACGGTCCCGCACTATCTTGAAAACCTCCTCCAACCGGGCCCGGACCTGCGGTCGCGGGTCGACGGCGTAGAACTCCGTAAGGGACTCCAGCAGGTGGATATGGCTGTTCATCGACTTAAAGCCATACCGCGTCCCGATCTCATCGGTGCCGGAGGAGGCCGCGGGGGGCGTGAGAATCGGGCTGCCTGCGCGCGTCAGAGCTTCGTAGTAGCCTCCGTTCCGTGTGTCGTGGGAGTGCTTCTCCATCCACTCAAATGTCCGGGTGGCGAGGCTTTTCGCCGCCGGGTCAAGGGTGAGACGGTAGTAGGCGCTGCACGCATAGAGCGCGAACGAGATGCCATAGGCGTGCTTCTCACCGTCTCGGAGCGGGCCGCCATCGGGTCCGATCTCCCAGAAGAAACCGCCGTCCCGGCTGTCCCACATCCTGTGCTGGAGGCAGTCGAAGCCGTGCGCGGCAGCTTTGCGATACTCCGCGGCGCGCGCTGGATAGCGCTTTGCGGCCTGGCACGCGAGCCATGTGAGACGTGACTGATAGACAATGGACTTCGCGCTCTCCCCGGTGTGGTTCCAGGCCTCGTCGAAGTTCTGGTAGAAGCCTCCCACCGGGTCGATTGCGGCGGGGAACCACTTAGCCAGAATCTCCTTCCGGAGATTCTCGTCCACCTGGCGCGCGAGCTCGCGATAGGCTTGAGGCGTGGGTGCAGGCGCAGCGGTCGAGGGAAGGCACAGGGCGACCGCGAGAAGGGCCAGAGATGTGGCGAGCGGCTGAAGAATGGGCATAGAGGTCTCCTGAACTGGGCTTTTAGAGCAATTCCCCGGCGCGCGAGCGGTTTCCTGCCGTGGCGAATTTCGGCGGGTGCGGGTCAATTCTAGGGAAATGCAACTATGGCGGAGAAGCTCCGCGCCCCGCGAGCTTTATGCCCAACCCCCTTCCCGGACCGCTCCGAAGCAGCGCAGAGCGCTTGTGCGAGTGCAGGGGCTGCGTTCGCGCTACTTCTTTCGCTCGGGAAGGGGTGACCGGAAGCCTGGTGCCACTGGCGCCGGCCCTTGGCGCAAGCGGTGTTGCCTAACTTTGACTTGCACCCGATTTCGGCCGGAGCAGAGGAAGCCCGACTGTCCGTGGTGAACAGAGCAGCATGTCCCCGATCACTACGGCAGCTTCCGAGGCTGCCCTCCTCCGCTGGCTCGCATCGCCTGCTGGTGAGCAGGCGCTCGCCGACGCAGCGCTCCTCCCGGCCGATACACTGGTGCGCGTCACACGACTGAGGAGACACCACTCCCCGGAGCGGGCAGCCGCTCTGGTAGAGCAGCTCGATCTGCGAGAGCGTGCCCGCGGTAAATTCCCCGGCAAGAGGCTGCTGCTGACACGCTCGGGCCTCGAGCAGTCGACCGGCGAGCTGATAGCTGCCTATCGCGCCTTGCGCTTCCCTGCGGGCATCCTGGTTCTGGACGCATGCTCCGGGATTGGAGGCGATTCGCTCGCCCTCGCCCGGCGCGGGCCGCTCCTGGCGGTCGACCAGAGCGAGGCAGCATGTGTCTGCGCCCGCTATAATGCTGTCGCCGCCGGGGTGTCCGAGGCGCGGGTACTCTGTGCAGACGTAACCGGGCTCGATCTTGGCAGGCTTGGGGAGAGCGGGGTCGGTGCGGCCTTCTTCGATCCTTCGCGCCGGGGCGAGGGGAGGGCCCGCCGGATGAGGGACGCGGAGGAGTACCTGCCGCCTCTCTCCTGGTTCGGGAAGCTCCAATCTGTGTTTCCAGCGGCGGCAGCAAAAGTGTCGCCGGCGATCGATGACGAGACACTTCAGCAGGTCGATGCGGATGTGGAGTTTGTCTCGGCGCGGGGCGAGTGCCGGGAGGCGCTCCTCTGGAGCGGCGACCTCCGCCGTCCGGCGGGGCGGTCAGGGTACCGCGCCGTGATTCTCGGCAGCGGCGGCCCACCGGTATCGGTCGAGCCGTTCGACTGCGACGTTCCGCCCCTCGGAAGCCCGGAGGGCTGGCTCTGCGAGCCAGACCCTGCCCTTATTCGTGCGCATCTCCTCGACGAAGTATGCACACTGCTCGGCGCGCGGCCCATCGAGCGCGGGATCGCATACCTCTCGACGGAGGAGTGCAGGCCCTCACCGCTCGCCGTCTGCTATCGAATCATCGAGGCGATGCCCTTCCGCGTGAAGAGCGTGCAGGCACGCTGCAGGGCGCTCGGAGGACGCGTGGTCGCTATCAAGAAGCGCGGCGTCGACGTGGACCCCGCTGCGCTCCGTAAGCCACTGTGTGGAGACCCGGAGGGTGCGCGCCGTCTGGTGGTCGTTCTCATGGCTCGTGCCGAGAAGATCATCGCGATGATCTGCGAGGCCCCGGAGCGGTCACAGGAGTTCGTATGAGACAGCCTCTTGTTCTTACTGCAGCACTTATCCTCCTGGCGGGAGCGGTTATACGCTGCGGCGCGGAGAGTCCGGCGTACGTTCTCTCGGAGGCCGAAAGCGCTCCCTCAGGACCGGTGGTGCGCGACCCGGACGCATCGGGCGGCGCTTACGTGGCCCAGGCCGGCGCATACCAGCCTATGGCTGTCGTGCCAGTTCCCGCCGGGCCCGAAAGCTGGATTGTGTGGGCCCGCGTGCGGGATGTAAACTGTCAGCTCAAATCGTTAAGCGCTTCTGGAGCACAGAAGGAGCTCAACTGGGTCTGGAGTCGCCCGGACGACTGGGCCTGGGTGAGTTACGGCCGGCACTCTCGGGCCGAGCTCGGAGATCGAATCCTGCTGATGCGTGGTCCCGATGCAGGCCCCGCGCCCGGGCTCGACGCGGTGCTCTTCACGGCATCCGACGCGTTTCAGCCGGAGAGCCTTCTGCCTCCAGACACTGCCATGCACCCGCCCGTCACGATCAAGATCGACTGGGCACGCACGGTGGCGAAGGCCACCCGGATTAGCTACAGCTTGAATGCCTTCGCCGGCTTCAATCCCGCCGTCACGACAAACCCGAAGTACGAGGCCAATATGGCCGCCATGGGTGCAGGCATTTTGCGGCTGCACAACTGGGGAGTGATGGCCGACTCTCGGAAGGAAGCCAACGGCTGGATCGATACGGCGGCGCGAAATTGGGATGCTGTTAAGATCAAGCGCACCCTCACGGGCGCATATGCGTATGGACCCGAACTCCTTATCAATATCCCCGGTTTTCCCGAATGGATGCAGAAGGACGGGCGTCTCGATCCCGCGCAGATAGACGCCTATGCGCGGTTCTGCGCGCGCCTCGTCCAGATTGTCAATCGCGATCTGAAGCGGGGAGTTACCTACTGGGAGGTAACCAATGAGCAGGATGAGGCCTATTACGGTGCCTTCCATAAGGACGGCGGGGCGCTGAAGGATCCGGCGAAACCAGACATGGTTAACGAGCTTGCCGACATCTTCAACCGGTGCGCGAAGGCGATGAGAGCGGTCGATCCGACGATCAAGCTGGGCGGACCCGCGGCAGCCCGTCCGGACTGGCTCGATTTCGCGGGGCGCTTTGCTGCCGCGACGGCGTCCAATCTCGACTTCTACTCCTACCACGCGTACGCCAGTGGATCGCGAGACGACTCAGACCGCCATATCTTCGATCGCACCCGCTTCTTCGGCGAGAACGCGCGCCAGCTCCGCGCTGCGCTCCATGCGGCTGTGCCCGGCCGCACGCTCCCGCTTTTCTTCGAC
>JBBRJW010000209.1:0-5760 GCA_038218705.1 Chthonomonadales bacterium
TCCTGACAGCGCAAGGGGGCCGTCCGATCGCCCCGTTCCGGGTCTATCGGACGGCCACTTTGCGCTTTGTGCCAGTATTTCCTAACGGCGGACCGTTACCACTTTGCTGCTCCGTGGTGAGACTCGGGAAGCGGGTAACGCTTGAGATAGTCCTCGTAGGTACCGGGGAAGTCCAGGATACCGTCCGGGGTGAATGAGAGAATGCGCGTCGCGACGTCTGAGATGAGGTCTCGGTCGTGCGAAACGACGAGAACGGCTCCGGCGAACTGGGAGAGACCTTCGCCCAGGGCGTTCACCGACTCAAGGTCGAGATGGTTGGTCGGCTCATCAAAAATGAGCACCGGATGCTTCTCGAGCATTAACTTGCACATGAGCAGCCGTGCGGACTCGCCGCCTGAGAGGGCATCGGTGGGCTTGACACCTTCCTCCCCCGCGAAGAGCATGCGGCCCATGAGACCGCGAACTACCTGTGCATCGCCATTCTCCTCGAACTGCATGAGCCAGTCGGCGGAAGTGATGCCCTTCGGGATCTGGTCCGCATAGTCCTGGGCATAGTAGCCAAAGCTCATCCCGTGGCCCCATCGGACGGTTCCTCCGTCGAGGGGCAGCTCGCCGATCAGGCAGCGAAGGAGCGTGGTCTTGCCCACGCCGTTGCCTCCGATGATGGCGATCCGCTCGCCACGCATGACCTCAAGGTCTACCTTGTTCAGGATGGTTCGGCCGTCGAATCCAATGGTGAGTCCCTTTGCGACAACGACCTCGCGCCCGGATGGCCGATTCTGCTCGAATCGAATGAAGGGGCGTTGAATGTTGGAGCGCTTCAATTCCGTTGGGGCGAGGCGCGCCATCTCTTTACGGCGCGACTGCACCTGTGAGGAGCGCTGGCCCGCCGCGAATCGGCTTACAAACTCCTGAAGCTGTGTTATCTTCTTCTGGCGATCGCGATTTTCGCTCTCCACCCGGCCGCGCGCCTGCATCTTCTGCTCGACCATGTCGTCGTAGTTGCCAGGGTAGATGATGATTGTGTCGTAGTCGATATCCGCTGTATGGGTGCATACGGCGTTGAGAAAGTGTCTGTCGTGCGAGATGACGATCAGGACGCCATCGTATTCGTGCAGATAGCCCTCCAACCAGTGAATGGACTCGAGATCCATATAGTTGGTCGGCTCGTCGAGCAGGAGGGCTTCGGGCCCGCCATAGACCGCCTGAGCGAGCAGAACTCGAAACTTGAAATCGGTTGGCAGCGTAGACATGAGGTCCGTGTGGTGCGCGTCCTCGATGCCGATACCTCGCAGAATGTCGGCGACCTCGATGTCGGCCATATAGCCGTTCTCGTCGGCAATGGTGGACTCGAGCTCGCCGAGACGGTCCATCATGGCGTCGGTAAAGTCCGATGCCATGCAGAGCTCATTTCGCTCCTTCAGCGCGGCCCAGAGTCGCTCGTTGCCCATAATAACCGTGTCGATAATGCGCTCGGTATCGTAGGCAAACTGGTTCTGTTTCAGGGCGCCCATCTTGCGAGGGCGGCTGACCGTGCCGCGGTTCGTGGGCTCGATCTCGCCTGTGAGGATCTTCATGAAGGTGGATTTGCCCGCGCCATTGGGCCCTGTGAGGCCGTAGCGGTTGCCCGGGGCAAACTTCACGGAAACGCTATCGAAGAGGGTGCGCGCTCCATAGCTCTTGGAGACTTCGCTAACAGTTATCATAACGGTAGGGATCCCTTACACAATTCTGACGCGCATGGCGCACGTCATCCGAATGGCCCATTATACCGCAATCGCGCAGAGGCGGGCCGACGGAATCCGGGCGTGCAGCGTGGTGAGGACCCTATCGAATGGTAATGGAGTAGGCGGTCATTGGCTCCAGCGTGAGCGCAAGCTCCGCACTGACTGCGCCTGCCGGCACCGTTTGCCGGACGGCATCCTCACCGAAGCCCTCGCCGGTCGCATGCGCCACCCGGAGCGATCGGGCGCGGGCCGCCGCGTGAAAGCGCAGCTGCAGATGCGCCGCAACCCGGCTCATCCTGCGCCCGGTCGCGTAATCCTCATACCCCTTGCCTCCATAGGCCCAGTCGTAGTAGACGACCGCATTCAGGGCATCGCCCTGCCGGGCGGCATCCAGATGGACATGGCTGGCAAGGCCCGGCGTGGTCGCGCCCGATTTGCCAGTGGCCGCGCGGTCGCCACGAAAGTCGCGGAAGATCCAGAAGGCATCGTACGCGTCGTGCATCGGTGCTCCCTTCTCGCCTGCTCCGTGCTCGCGGCCCCAGCCAGCCCACTCGACCCCGAAGAGGTAGATCGGCTCGCCGTACTGGCCCATCCGGTAGTGGATAACCCCGAGGCAATTCTCCCGCCGGAGCGCCTCAAAATCGCGCTTCATCATGTAATCGAATTTGGCTCGGCCCTGTATCCAGTAGTCGGCTTCGGTCACGATGAACTTCAGGTTTCGCGCGCCGTGCGCCTTTCCATAGGCGGCGAACTCGTCTTCAACGTCAAAGAGCATCTCGCCGGTCCACCCGTAGGGATGGCGCGAGATCCAGTCGACGTCCGGCCCGCACCGGTCGAGAAACCAGTGGACGTATGGGATTTCATAACCGCCCATACCGCCCACCTGCACGCCCGGGAAATCGTGGTGAACACGCTTTGCTACCGCTCTAAAGAGGCGGCAGTAGCCCTCGATCGTTGCGCCGTTAATGGTTGGCTCATTGGCGATCTCGATGAACGTGATGTTGCGTTTGTAACCCGCGTTCGCGCCGGTCCCGCCGTTGTAGTGGGCCAGGAGCGCCGCGACCTGCTCGGTAACGGCGTTCACTGAGAACTCGCTCGGATTGCCATAGCTCGAGCCAGCGGGCCACATCCAGCGCGGCCCACCATAGGTGATGGCCGCGAAGAGCACCAGGGGCTCCAGCCCGAGGCGGCGGCACTCCGCGATTCGCGCATCCGTTACAGAGTAGTCGAACTTTCCTGGCTCTGGCTCGGTATCGGCCGAAAGCCTTCCGAAGCTGCCCTCGAGGTGCAGCACGCGGAAATTCTGCTCCGCCAGGCCTGCGAGTGGGGAGAGAGACGGGTCGTCCTGCGCGCCATGGATGCTGAAGTCGGCCGGCCGAATCGGGTTGAGAGTGTGCGTAAAGTCCGCACTGAGCGTAACAGCTCCCTCACTCTCTTTCATCTGTGCCGGGTGGGCCGTCGAGCCGGCCGCGAGCCAGGCGAATGCCTGGGCATAGTAGCGCCCGGTTTCGGGCCAGCTCCCGAGGTTTGGCGAGAGCTCATCGTTGGCGAACAGCGAGGCGGAGAGGAGGGAGCGGCCCGACCCGAATGCGGCGGCAGCGAGGATCGGGGCTCCAGACGGCGCCTTCAGAAGCACTGATGCACCGGGCTTCGGGGCGATCTGATATGCTGCAGCGAGCGGAGGCATAGAGGACCAGCTCAGGCCGCGCACGATCGGATGGTCGGGAGCGGTCAGCCGTGGAACGAACTGCTGGTCGGGGATGCCGGTTTTCGCTGCCTGCCAATCCTCCGTAATGTTGCCAACGGGTGCAAAGCGCGCGGGAAGAACCTCCTCAAGCGCCGTACCATTCAGCATGGCCGTCGCCCATTTGTAGCTCGCGCAGTAGAAGAAGCCGCCGCCCCTGCGGACGAAGCTGCGAAGTCCTTCGAGGAAGCGCGGGGGCAGCGACCAGCCATTGGTATCCGCCAGCAGAAAGACATCGAATTGGGAGAGATAAGAGGCGTCCACGTACTCCTGGCCCAGGTAGTTCGTGATGTCCGTGAATTCGTACTTTCCGGGCGCTGCGCGATTAACGGCATCTGCAATGAAACGGCCGCGGTACAGGACTTTTCCACCCATCCAGACATCCTGGTACCACGCCTGCGCCTTCCAGTCTCCGGTAACCATCAGCACCCGAATCGGGCGCGCTTCCGCGTTACGGGCGCAGAGCAGAGCGCCGAGCCACAGGGGCAGCAGCAGCCGCATTATTGTGGGACGCATACGGATGAGCATCGTGTAAGTAGACCCTTCTTTGAGGTCGGCGCACCGTGGGAGCGTGAATGCTCACTCGGCCGGCGAGCCTGACTCGCTGAACAGCGACTCGTAGTGAGGCAGGGGATGAAAGATCCCGGCGCTCTGAGCCCAGAACGTCTCATCGAGGTTGAAGCGCCCTTCCTGAGCGGCTCTCCAGGAGGCGTGGGACACGGGATGATACGTGAGCATCTGCCCCCAGTTCCGGTAGTTCTGGAAGCCATTGTTCTCAAGGGCCCCTGCAGCCAGGCCGGGAAGTGGCGCGAGCCGGGCAGCCAGACACATATTCCAATCCACGAGAACCGGATTCACGGTGAGGTCCGCGCAGAAGGCGGGAACGCCTGCCTCGTGAGCGGCAGCGGCGATCCTGAGCGTCATGCTCAGGGTCTTTGCAATGGGTTTCAGTGCGATTGCTGAGTAGCCGAGCGCAAACCGGGTGTGGGCGTCAGCCACGCAGTGCGCGCTCTCATCGACCGCGACAGGCACGGGCAGGCCATCGACAGGAGTGGTGACTTCTTCTGGAAAGAGCTCCTCGATCAAGATGGTGCGGGCAAGTGCCCCACTCGATCCCAGGCGGTCCAGCAGCTGTTCCACCCTCTCAATGCTCGCGTAACGGCCGTTCAGGTCGAGGTAGTAGCGGGTATCCGGATAGTCCTGCGCAGCAAGATGGACATCCGCCACGCGCTGGGCGTCCCACACTACCATCTTCTCCTGCGAGCCGTCTCGCGCCGGGTCCGATCCGAGCTTCAGCTTCAGCACGGTGTATCCATTGTTAAGCAGGCTGGCTATGTCCCTCTGAGTGGCGGAGTATCCGATGGCGGGGATCGAGATAACGTGAGTGTTGCGGACCGCCAGCGCCGGCGCGATGGGCTCTGGTATGAGGGAGTCGAAGCTGGTGATCTCATTCGCGCCGGCCCAGAGCAGCCAGGCGGCGTTATCCAGCGGAACCAGCGCATCGAGGGTAAAGGAGAGGCGAAGGTCCTCCTGCCCGGAGAGCTCGCAGGCGAAAGCGTGGACTTCGGGCAGCAGGCGGTCGAGGAGCTCCATCGGATGGACCAGCGTTTCGCCCGCTGCGAGCCTGCAGGCCTCCTGGGTCACGCGAAACATGAGCCGGTTACCCTCGACTTCCGAGTGCGCCGCGAACACCCGTGAGTCGCACCAGAGCACGTTCTGAACACCGAGGCCGATGGCGGATAGACCTTCGGCGCTCTCCAGCCGGGCGGCAGTCTGCCACACCTCTGACATCGTTCCGCCCTTAAACCCCCAGGACGAGACCATGGGCTCGCGCTCGAAGGCGGCGCGGGCAAAAGCGATCTGCATCTGATATTCCTCACAATCGGGCCTTGAGTCTGGGAACAGAGTTCGTCGGCGCCCGCGCCAACTCCTTGCGCAACCCGCCGTCCGCCCGAATCCGGAAGCACTACATTGATCGGGTGCTTATATTATTTATTATCGAGCGGTCAGTTCGGCGCGGATCGCGCAGGCATACAAGTTGAATCAGATGTCTGTTCGTCAGTTATCCCCGGAGGATTTCGCTATGCGCCAATTCAGGCTGCTTCTCACTCTCGCGCTCGCCGCGGCACCAATTGCGGCAATTGCCTCAGTGGGTGGAATGGCTACGTCTGGCACGCTGTACTTTACAACGTATTCCGGCGGAACGAATGTCTACAAAGTCGATTACTCATACAACGGTCTATCGACATTCGCGCTCGGAACAATCGCGAACATCGCGAGCACGCCAGG
>JBBRJW010000210.1:0-5755 GCA_038218705.1 Chthonomonadales bacterium
GCCGCGTCCATCGTTTCGTCACGCATCAGCGGTGGCCGAACCTGCCAGCTTATGTCTCCCTTGTTGTAGACGTAGCAGTAGGAGCAGTTCAGATTGCAGCGCGAAACCGTCTTCAGAATGAAGTGCAGGGGCGTGGGATCAACCTCGGCCATAGTTGCCTACCTCTCGCGTTCGATCCAGGAACTCATTGCCTGCTTCGGTAAGATGATGGCGATGCGTCACGAGCGTCTGCTCGGCTGCCTCCATCCGCGTGTGGAGGTCCTGCAGGATCGAGGCAATGCGCTCCTCGGGAGCGAAGTCCGCTGCGCGCGCGTCGCGCATGGCTGAGCAGATATAGGCCAGGGCATGGAAGGCGAGCAGGATTCCGCGCAGCGGGCGGGGCTCCGGCCGAAGCGGTGAGCTGTACCGCCCCGCGTGATTGGGATCGATGAGAGGAGCGGCTGCCGCGGCGGTGTGGAGGTGAAGGTGGGCCGTCTCGTGCGCGAAGATCTCGAGTATCTGTAGGTCCCCGCTATGGAGGTCGCCGTAAATGACACCGGGCAGCGACGCCTGCGAGCCGCTTCGAAAGAGCGCGCCAGGCTCTCCCGCCATGGGAACATATACCTGCGTGGCGGAGAGGAGCCAGTCCGACATGGCCGGGAGCTTCTGACGAATGCGCTGTGCTGCGCCACAGTATCGAACAATGTCGCGTGAAAGCTGATCCTGCCGGGCCGCCAGATCATCCGGGCTGAGCGTGGACCAGGTTTCCGGGATCGGCTCGCCTACGGTTCGGCCCCAGATGTCGAGCGCGGGCTGCACGGGCGATCCCGCTTCCCGTAGTCTCGCTCCAAGATCGACGAGCGACAGCTGTCCTGCCGCAAGCGCCTCTTCTCCCGCTGGTGTCCAGAGCGTCGAATCCTCCGGCACGACAATCGTGCCGAGGTCGCACGTGGAGTGTGCTGCGACCCAGGCCGCCATCTGAAGATCCTGCGCCGCGGCCGCAGCCGGCCAGGGCTGGGTGATCGCGCTCAGGCACGGATGGCGGAGGAAAGATTTGCGCTGCGCGAGACCGTCGGCAATCTCCCGCTTCAGAGCGGAGGCGTCCAGGCCCAGAGCGGGACCGGGCTGCCAGGCGAGGATAGCGCCAATCTGCAGATCGAACCAGGGGGCGGCAGCCGGCCGCCAGGCCCAGGGCGTTCCTTCGCGGCCGGCCGCCTGGCGCTGCGCGGCGTCGAGGGGTTGTGTTGCGAGCATGGCTTCTCCCGAACCAGCGATATGCCGACTCTGTCACCCGGGGCTCACTCACCCGCCGGGTGTAGGCCCTTTGCAAGGAGCTTCCAGGAATTGGATCTGGAGCCCATTCCGAACGGCCGCCACGCCATGGTGGCGGCCGTTCGGGTAAACAATGCGCGGCAGCAGGTGCCCCGAAAGGACTAACCTCCGCCGGAGCCCTTGCTCTTCAGCTCCTTCAACTTGACCAGCCGGTCAGCGAAGGAGTGGAAGGCGGCGTCATCCATCTGCTGGGTCTGCGTGAGCCACTTCTCCTCCTGCATCCGATCGCCTCCTGCGGCCTTTGAGAAGATGACTCCGCGTGAAAAGGGATCGGACTTCGAGAAGATGACGCCCCGCGAGAAAGCCGCGCCCGCGACTGATGGGAGAGTGGCGCGCGACAACTCGGATTCGATGGTTGCCTTCAGCGCAGTGTGCACCACCGAGTGCACCTGTGTCGAGGTCTTGGTCTGATCTGCCATACGGATTCTCCTTCATCACACAAGAGTGCAGGTTATGATCCTGCGCGATACTCCGTGGTCGCTTACCAGCCAGGCCAGCGAGGCCCTGACGGGCATACCCGTGAAGCAACCAGAGGGGAAGAGGCGCAATCCTGTCCGGTTGCCGCGGCTCAGGAGTGCCCATAGGTGGCCTGTGCCCCGCCACTGCGAGCCGGAGGGCACGATCGCCGCACCGGCCATGGGCCGGAATCGGCGCTGCGGACTCTGACGCGATTTGCCCGGAAAGCGAGTAGTCACGCCATTGGTTTCGATTATATCAATCATCATTTGGCGTGTCAATAACCCAAAGCAAATATTTCGTAGACAGGTGAGGACAAGCGAACAGACCTGTCAGGAGTACAGGTGATAATTGACGGGGTGTGGGGGGGGGTTGGCGCAAACTGACATCGGATACGGGAGAATGTGCCTGATCCAGTACGGATCGCGCTGGAAAAATAGTTGCAGATTTTCGCCTGACAGTGCTGATTCCACTCCGATGCGCCGGATTTGCGGGCAGCGAGGTGGCAAGCGGGATGGGCGCGCGTTGTGCTCAGGATCACAGTTACTTAAGTTAGTTATCTCGAAACTGGGGGCGCATCGACCCTGGCGAGAGGCGCGGCATATCGGGGAAGCGGGCGGCGCGCTTCAGTGTGGTGCCCGGGCGTCTGCTTTTGGCGCACGCTACTTCAGCTCTCGCCAGATGATCTGGCCGCCCTCCTGGCGCGACTCCAGCAGGGGAGCCGGTGCCCCGGGTGAGGGCGACGGCGAGAAAGGATCCATGGCGCCGGGCGGCGAGTCCGCCCGCACGTGCCGGCGCTCGCTCTCCGGGGCGTCGCCTGCGAAGGAGCACGTGTCTGTTGGAAAGAGCAGGAGGTTCTTTCGCGCCCAGTCGATGGCAGCCTCGTTGGCAGGGTCGCGAACGTCGAGGTACCGCTTTTCGAACTGGAGGAGAGCGCCGAGCCGAAGCGCGAATACATCCAGGTACTCCGTGGTCTGCCACTCTCCCATGCAGACCACGCTATTCGTGTAGACGTGGGGATGCCAGATTGGAGTGAGCATGCGCACCCGAGGGGGCGCGATGGGCGCGGGGTACCTGGCGGGAAGCCGGATCTCCACACGGTGGAGCGAGCGATAGATCGGTCTCCCGGCTTCCAGCCGTTCTATTGAGCGACAGTGATAGGCGAGGATATACTGGTCCGGCGGCCTGCCCACCGCCGACTCGATAGCAAGCGTTCCTCCGCTCCCCTTGGCAATTCGGCTCAGGTTCTCAAAGTCGGACTGTAGTCGCAGATCGCGTGCGCTGGCCGAGCTCATCCCCGGTTCGCCCCGTGGGTCGGGAACGGCTGGAGCATCAGAACATCACCGTCCGCCACTTTGTCCGTGCTCAGCGAGTCGGAGGTGTTGAGACACATGCCTGTCGCGAGGTTCGTCACCTGATAGTCGACTCCGGCCGACAGAAACCAGCGGCGCGTGGAGGCGCTGATCAGACTCGACACCTGCATGGTACGGGGCACCGTAATCTCTGCTTTCCGGGTGCGGTCCGCAGTCTGGAGTATAATGGTGACGCGCGACGGATCGTTGTTCGGCATAGTTGGGCCTCCTGCTGACACGTAATAGCGAGTCCACTCGTTTTGCCTTGCGGCTGCGGCCGTCACCACTGGCCAGGGCCCGGGGGTCAACCGGGGCAACGCCGGGATTGCACGGCATCCGGCTGCAGACCCGAAGGCCGGTACTCGCCGGAGAGCTGTACCCGGTGCTTCTCCGTGCCGGCCACTTCAAGGATAGCGTAATCCGGAACGCCTATCCAGGCAAGCGAGAGGGTAGCGGCCGGGGAGTGACGGTCGATCCACGCGACGCTTACGGGAGAGCGGGACTCTTCGCCGCACGCCGGGCAGTGGATCAGCTCTTCGGGCGCGCTCTCGAGCGGCCGAAGCATTGGCTCCTGTGCGCCGCAAGCAGAGCAGGTCATGCCGGTGAGCAGGTCCCACCCGAGCTTAAGCTGGCCGTCCGGTTCGTCCAGGCGCACGAGCAGCTCTATCGCAGTGAGCCCGGCAGGGCGATCATCGATGACCCGTACCGGTGCCCAGAGCTCGTGGGCGAGACAGCCCGGCTGCTCCTGCAGGGCGTAGACGCCGGAGTGATAGGGCCGGGTCTGCAGCGAGATCTTCTGGCCCGGCTGCAGCGAGTCGGAAGCGCCGCCTGGCCCGCCGAGCAGAATTCCGGCCGCCTCGTTAACCAGGAGCGCGCCAGCAAGCGATGCCGTGATGGCCGTCGTCGGCACGGGCAGCGCTGAATCCGGGCTGCGGAGGCCGCCGCAGGAGAAGCGCTCAGCGCGGCGCGCCCACATCGCGGCGGACATGCCGCACTCGAAACAGGGGCCAGATTGCCCGCCGAAGTGCGTAACTTCGACCTGATTTATCTCGATTGCGCCGTTGAGCCACGGAACTCCCGCTCTGCGGCAGGCCAGGTTCAGAGCGAGGCGCGCACCCAGGCTGTCGAGGCAGCCGATCACCAGGTCCATTGACCGGACGACGCCGAGTCCAAGCTCGAACTCGAGATCACCGGAGAACCACTCGGCGGAGACGTCGGGCGAGAGGGCTCGCATCGCCTCTGCGGCCGCTCTGGCCTTTGGGCGCCCGATGTCTGATTCTCGAAAGAGCGGGCTTACCGGCAGGTTCAGGAGCTCAACCGTATCGAAATCGACCACCAGTACGTGGCCAATCCCGAGCTGAGCCAGAAGGCGCAGCACTTCGTTACCAATTGCGCCCGCCCCTGCAACCAGGATACGGGCGGCCGCGAGATGCTCGCGATCCCATCCGGCGATGCGCTCGAGCCGGTCGAAGCGCCCGCCGGAAGCAGGCGAGAGAGTCATGTGTCCTCCCGCGTAGTAAGAGTGATCGTCTGCGGCGCGAGCAGAGAGTGATTGGATCCCGAGGAGCCTCATGCCGGCCTATCCCGCATCCGCCATTGTAGTGCATCGAACGAACCTGGGCGAGGCGGATCGTCTCCTCACCCTCTATACGCGAGAGGTGGGCAAGGTCTCCGCCGTGGCAAAGGGTGCGCGCCGATCCCGCAGCCGCCTGTCGGGCATGACGGAGCTCTTTACGGCGTCGCGGCTGCTGCTTGCGTCCGGGCGCAATCTCGATATCGTGAGCCAGGCCGAGATCCGGGAGTCCTTCCCGAATCTCCGGATGGACCTTCCCAGGTTGGCCCGCGCCACCTACCTCTGCGAGCTGCTCGACCGGATGACCGAGTCGCACGATGCCAGTCAGAGCGAGGAGCTATACGACCTGACTCTCTCAGCGCTCACGCTGCTGGGGCGGGGCGACCTCTGGCTCGACGCCATTGTACATGCCTACGAGCTTCGCCTGCTGGCGCTGCAGGGCTACTCGCCGGTGCTGGACCACTGCGTGCTGTGCGGTGGCGCGCTCGGCGCGCGGGCCGGCGGCTACAGCCCTTCTCTGGGCGGCGCGCTCTGCGCGTCGGACCGGTTCGGGGCGGAGGACGCCGTTCCCCTGGCTACGGATTCGCTCCAGCTGCTGGAACTCCTTCTTCACGCCGAGCCCGAGGCTCTCCTCTCGCTCTCCCCCTCCAGGAAAGTTGCGGCCGAGATTGGCAAGGCCCTCCGATGGACGGTCAGGCTCCGCGCCCACCGCTCCCTGAAGAGCGCCGACTTCCTTGATCAGCTCCGGCAGAGCAATGACGCCTGAGCCCGGGTGCAGTTGGCCTGCCGAGGAGCGCCCGCCCTAATACAGGTCGCCGATGCCCGAGCCGAGCGCTTCGCCCGCCGATCCACGGCCCTGCCTCCGTCCTCCCGGCAACGCTTTCACTCTCAACATGAAGTTGATCTGTTTATCCTGTCCGAGACGAAAGCTGAGCGGGTTCACGCTGTAGGTAAAGATCGCCTCCAGGCAGTCCCACTCATGGACGATCTGCAGGCTCTGGTTTTCGAACTGGCCATAGAGCCCGTTGTACCGGACGAGGCCGCTGATACGCCACGTTCGTCC
>JBBRJW010000211.1:0-5722 GCA_038218705.1 Chthonomonadales bacterium
GATTATGCGCCGGTCCCTCCCGCCGAGCGCACCTCCAAGACTGTCACGACGGGGACCTTCGCGAACTGGGAGGGGGGTCCGGAGAATGCGCACTGGAAGCGGTTTCTCGAGTTTGAGCGAGCTCAGCTAAAGGAACTGTGCACGCGATACGGCAAGATCGACCTGCTCTGGTTTGATGGCGACTGGACACCCACGGCAGAGTGGTGGCACATGGAGGAGCTGCGGGGTCTGCTGCACCAGTGGGCGCCGGGCGTGGTAATCAACTCTCGAATGCATGGTCACGGGGACTACCAGACGCCGGAGCAGGGCATGCCCATTCAGCGGCCCGTGGGCGACTGGGAGTTCTGCATGACAGTCAACGACTCCTGGGGCTACCAGACGCAGGATCACAACCATAAGTCCGTGCGCCAGCTCGTGCGCATCTTCGCGGAGTGCATTGGAATGGGGGGGAACCTGCTGCTCGACATCGGCCCGAAGGAAGACGGGTCCATACTGCCTGAGCAGGAGGAGCGGCTTCTCGGCCTGGGCGACTGGATTCGCAAGAACGAAGAAGCGGTCTACCCAACGGGCGCGGGCCTCCCGGTCGGGCACTTCTACGGCTCGTCCACGCTCTCAACGGATCGAACGACACTCTACCTGATGCTGTTCGACCGGCCGTGGGACGAGATCGCCGTGAAGGGCGTTCGGAACCGGGTGAAGCGAGTGAGCGTTCTTGGGTCGGGCCGCGAGCTGCCGTACCGCAAGGTTGGCGGCGCGGAGTGGACGAACATCCCGGGCATTCTCTGGGTGACGGTGCCGGAAGAGGCCCTCGATCCAAACGCTACCGTGATCAAGGTGGAGCTGGACGGCCCGCTCGACCTCTATACCGGGGCCGGACAGGCGATAGAGAGCAACTGAGAGCACTTCCGTGCGTGTGACGCGGCTGCGAGAAACCCTTCTCGCAGCCGCCTCGCCGTCTGCAGGCGATTACCGCCGGGCACCGCGCGCAGAGAAGCTGAGAGGGCCGCTTGCGCCGTGCCAGTGTCCGGCGAGGAGTGCGGAGCGTGTCGCCCCGGCTGAATCTCGAGCAGCGGTGGCGAGAGCGGTGACTGCGTCATACGCGCAGGCTGCCGGCGTGGTGGGGGGCGCGTGATACCTGCTCCGGTAACGGGATGCGAACGCGGGGGAGATGGGAGGGCCGTCCTCCGGCGCAAGGAGCCGCAGCCCTGGCGCAATTCCGTGAGCCGCAATTCGGGCACGATTCCAGAACGCAATTGGGCCGACGCAGATCAGGGGATCGACATGCGCCGCGTCAGCGGCTCTCAGGCTGGCTGCGAGCGCGGCAGCCTCTCCTGCTTCGCCCGAAGGCGCGATGGCCCAGCGCCGAGCGGGCACGGGGAGGCCCAGACGTTTCGCCCGGGCCGCGAGGGCTCTCTCAACCTTTGCACCCGTGGCGTCGGCGAAGACGAGCAGTCCGATGCTGCCGCGCTGAGCATGCGCTATTCGATTCCAGACCGAGCGAGCGCGCAGATTATCGTCCGGCGCGACCGTGAAAACCCACGGGACGCGAGCGCCAATAACGGTCGGGTCACTCGCCCACGACACAACGAGCACGTGGCGGGCCTTCTGCGCCACCTGCTCCATAAGGTGCGCCCCTGGCGAATCGACCCCTCCGACCACGCCGGCGAGATTTGGGGCGAAACCCAGCCGCACAATTTCCTGCCCCGTCTTCTGCCAGCCGCCGCCTTCAGACCGCGCGACAAGCTCAATCCGCCGACCGTTTATGCGCCCCTCCGCGGCGAGGCTTGCGCCTCTGCGGGTCTCCTCGCCCTCGGCTGCGTAGGGCCCAGCCGAGGGCGTTATGAGGCCGATTCGAATGGGCGGAAGCGCTGGCGCACTCACCGGACCGCCGTGCGATTCGCTGCGCCGTTGGCGGTCGGCGCAGGGCGGTAGACGAACCGACCGTGCCGCACTTCTGCCATGTAGATAGGACAGATATTGCTGCGCCCGCCGTCAAACCGGAGCGTACCGGAAGCGCCTTCCAGCGTATTGAGCTTCTCCAACGCGTCCGAGATACGAACGCGGTTCAGCCCGGCAGTCCGAGTAGCGCCGATAAGCGCGTTCATGCCGTCGTAACCATAGGTCGCAAAAGTGTCGGGCTCCTGGTGGAATCGGCGGAGGTACGCCGCCCGGAAGTGCGTCCAGCGTGGGGACCGACTGGTTGGATTCATCGGAACGGCTGCGGTGAATCCTTCCATAAGCTGCCCCGTATGTGCGAGCAAATCAGGCTCGACCGCCCGGAACCATCCATATATAGGCTGATTCATGCCCATGCTGCGCATCTGCTTGACGATGAGCGCTGTTTCGCGCGGGTTACCCCAGACGATCACGGCATCGGGCGAAACCGGCTTGATGTGCGAGAGCTGCTCCGAGAAGTCGGAATCGCCATCGTTGAAGCGAACCTCAACTGGAATCGGGCTTCCCAGGCGGCGCGCTGCATCTACCAGCTTCCGGATGGCGAAGCGGCCATCGCGGTTGTTAATGCGGATCATCGCGACATTATGGAAGTGCTTCACCCGGAACAGCTCCCAGGCCGTGGCGTACGCATATTGCCGGTCGTCTGGGATCACTCGCGTTATAAAGGGTACGCGATGCTCCATCAGGGTCTGGTCGGTCGTGGCGGAGTTCACGACCGGCACAGGAAACTTGAGCGTCACGCGCATCATCACGTGCGAATTGGCGCTGTCAACTGACCCCAGGACTCCGTAGACCTGGTCATTGCAGACCATGCGCACCATCTCGTTGCTGCTGTCGCCCCATCGAGCTCGGTCAGCGTGGATCATGAGCTCGAACGGCGTGCCCTTGTAGCCGCCCGCCCCGTTGGCTTCTGCGATGGCGAGCTGACATCCCTGCAGCATCTGCTTGCCGAAAGCGCCGAGAGGGTTTGCCGGGTCGAGGGTGCCAAGAAACCCGAAGCGGACGGTACGTGGCTTTGCGTCTGGCTCATCGCGCCCCGGACCGTTCCACTTCTGCGGTTTGGCGTAGAAGTTTCGCTCGTAGGGCTTTATCTTCATGCGCCGGTACGGAATAAGCTCGTCCGGAGTGTTGGCGTAGTAGGGATCCCTCGGCGCGGGAGCCGCCGGATGCCTGGGTGCAGCGCCCAGGGGTGGGGCCGCCATGATCGCGCCCAGGGCGAGGAGAGCCGCAGCCTGCAATTTCATGTCCATGTTCCTCATCGCCTTGCCAGCGTTCCGGCAGGGCCCAGTGTGCCGTGGCTGATGCCGCCCGCGGTGGCAACCCA
Organism: Chthonomonadales bacterium; assembly: GCA_038218705.1. Taxonomy (GTDB): domain Bacteria; phylum Armatimonadota; class Chthonomonadetes; order Chthonomonadales; family Chthonomonadaceae; genus JBBRJW01. Next base: position 3,281 of record JBBRJW010000211.1, read on the forward strand.
GAGCGAATCGCCCTGGAAGTCCACGCCGAATGTATAGCTGTCTGCAAGCGCGGAGGGCAGTCGGGTCTTTACCGCATGCCCGTTTACCGTGCGAACGACTTCGCCGTTCTTTCGGTAGGTAATCCACTCCCTGCCGTTGAAACCGCTCAAGCCATCGTCCGTACAGATCCAGCCCACATCGCCACTGGCTCTCACAAAGTTCACGAAATCGCTCGCCAGGCCGCTGTCTTTCTTGAAATAGTTCTTCCAGTGGCGGCCGTCGTACGTCGAGAGTCCGAAGTAGCTTCCTGCCCAGAGGCGGCCATTCACATAGCTAACGGCAGGGATAACCTCATGCGTGATGCCAGCGTCCTTGAAGAGGCAGACCTCGGTTTCGCCATCCGGATCGTGGTAGTCGCGCCAGTAGCCGGTCTTCAGGTTGTACTCCACCACGCCTGCGCCCCACACACCCACATAGACCAGGTCATCATGCGCGCTGACGGCGTAGCACCAGGGCTCGAACATGATTGTATTGGTGTGGTCGAACAGCGACCAGTTCTTCGTGCGGGTGTTGTACCGGCTGACACCGGAAGCGGTGGCCACCCAGACGTCCGGCCCGAGGCAGCTGATGCCGTAGACCAGGTCATTGGAGAGCCCGCTCGTAGTCTGAGTGAACTTCTCGATGAGCCCGCCGGAGAGCCGGGCCAGTCCGCCTGCGGTTCCGATCCAGAGGTCGCCGGTATCCTGCGCGACTTCGAGGGTCAGCACAACCCGGTGGGGGAGGCCATCCTTTACGCCATAGGTACGCCATGCGCCATTTTCGAAGCAGGCGAGGCCCTGGTCGGTTCCTGCCCAGATGCGCGTGCCATCGACCCGGACGCACTTCACCTCGTTCGAGGGCAGACCATCCTTAACGGTGTAGGACTTCCACTCCGCGTAACTGAGTGGCATCTGCGCCTTCGAGGGCTCAGCCTCTCGACGGACGTGTGCGAATCCGACGGCACTTGCCACCGGCCGGGCAGCCGGACCTGGCTGGCTCAAGGCCGAGGGCCGCGGCGCGGATGCGCCACCGGATGCCGATCGGGCATAGCGCGCTGCATGGGCGAGCAGAAGCAGGCTGGCTGCAGTCGCCGCCGCTCTCCTGGCATTCCTGGTTTTCGGTGAGAACATCGCTTTTTGTCTCCATGGTCAGAGTGTCTCCAGATAGCGGACCAGGTCGTTCAATTGCTCCTTGGTCAAATCATTGACCGCTCCGTGGCGATTGGATTGGCCGTATACCGTCCAGATCTCCTCAAGGGTCGGGGCACGGCCGTTGTGAAGGTAGGGCGCAGTCTGGTAGATGTTGGCGAGATGCGGGGTATCGAACGTGCGCCGCGTATCGTTGGGCGCAGCGGTGTCGACATCGTGCATCTTCTTATCGGTAAAGAGGGGGCCCGGATGGCATGTTACACACCTGTTAATCGGCGGGATCGGGTGGCCACGGCTGTCGACGGCGCGCTCAAAGATCGCCTTGCCCCGCTGTTCCCCATCGGTAAGGGGCGTGCCGGGCCGATGACGCCCGTTCGGATAGCGCGGGATCGAAGTGATGTAAGCTACGAGAGCGTTCAGGTCGTCCGGCTCGTATGGGTCGGTGCGCGTAATAAATGCTGCGAACCGCATTCCACACTGGCGGTAGAAGCTGGGTGAGACGCCATTCCATTTGAATGGCGCGGTACCTGCGATCTGCTGCAGCGTGCGGTTGTCGACCAGATTGACGCCAATTCCGTTCGACTCGAGCTCATAAACAAGTCCGTCCACATGCCCGTCTGGATGACAGGAGAAGCATGAGAACTGGCCCTGGAACGTGTGCATCCCGCTCCGGAAGAGGCGCTCGCCCCGTCGGCGCAGTGACAATTCTCCCGGACCACCCAGGTTGATGCGCCTCACCACTTGATTGGTCGCCGTGTCGATGACATCGATGGCATCGTCCAGCTGGGCGGCCGCGTAGAGAGTGCTCCCATCGGGCGCCATCGCCAGTCCCGAAGGGCAGTGGCCCGTGGCGATTCGCGCCGTAACGAAGTGCCGGCTAGCGCTCAAGTCGTTCGCGAGAAGAGGTCGCCGACGATCGTCCGTGCCCGGGAGCGCGCCCGAAACCCGGGCGCGGGTAGTTTCGGCCTGCAGCGCCTTCAGGTCGACTACCGAGACGCAATCTGCGCCGGAGTGGCTGATATAGGCGAAGTCGCCCGCACGAGTGATCGCGACGTCGCAGGGGTCGGCATAGAATGCGTTCGGCTCATCGAGAATCGCCTCGTTATCCTCGGAAACCGGTCCGGCAGGCCTTCCCGTATCATCGAGAGGCAGGAGCGCCAGGCCGTTGGTCATCATCCAGCCGCGCGCGACTTGAACCCCTGGCAGCAGGTTCTTCGGCCGAACAAGCGTCGTCATCAGCAGAGGATCGCGGCCTGCGCCTCCCACGACGGCGAT
>JBBRJW010000212.1:0-5719 GCA_038218705.1 Chthonomonadales bacterium
CAGTCGTCGAGATAGACGGCCATTACATCGGTATAGCGCCCATCTTCAGTCGCTTTGATGGTGGGGCCGATGTCGTGAAAGTGGTTGTAGCGCACTTGAACGCCGCGCTGGTGGAGCGTGCGGCCCATGTAGACCGCGCCAGCATCTCCCGTCTGCGTGCAGACGCGAGCGATATCGTTGTACTCCACGATATGGTCGTTACCACCCATCAGGATGGCGTTGTGCGGCAGGTCGTGGATCAGATTGTGGGAGGCGCGATTTCCGACTCCGTTGAGCCCGATCGCCGGATGGTACGTGCGATCCCAGAGGGAGACATCGTGAATGTGACAGTTCTCCACGAAGTGACCGCCTGGGACAAGCGTTGTCCCATCGCCCCCGGAGACCACGACACCGCTATCGCCCAGGTCGTAGAGATCGCAGGAGCGCGCGCCGCAACGTGCGCCGCCCTCTATGTTGATCCCGCTGGTTCCCAGGCCATGAAGAGTACAGCCGGCAATCACCGAATCGCGGCAGTTTCGCATCTCAATGCCCCTGCCGCGGGATGTCTCGATTGAAACGCCCTCCAGGGTAAAGTTGGCAACCGTCTGCAGCGAGATGATCGGCGCATCGAGGAGTGTTACGGTGGCCGCGCCTGCCGAGATGGGCGCAGGCGGCCAGAAATAGAGGATGCCGCTTGTTCGCTCCAGAACCCACTCGCCGGGCGTATCTAGCTCCTCCAGCACGTTCTGTACATAGAAGCGGCGGCCGGGCGAGTACCCGAAAGTGCCATGCGGGGGAACGGTGGTTATCGTTCCTGTCGCAGGGTCGATCGAGGCGATCTTCTCGTGCGTGTCGGCCCAATCGAAGGTCCAGTACCCATGCACCCAGGCGTCGTCCGCATGGGTCCAGCGAGAGAGGCGGTCCCCATCCACTGTGAAGCCGTCGCCTGCTTTGGTCGGAGCCTTGATCTTAGCCCACTCCTCCCCGTTGGGCCAGCGCGCTAGGGTCATCCGGCGCCCCTGGAGGAAGAGCTCCAGTGCGGCAGGCTGATCGGGCGCACCAAACCCGCGGCGCGTGAGCTTGCCATAGTCGGCGATGCCTTCCGCGCGCAGATCGGCCTGAAGAACATGGCCCCGCGCCGCCGGGTCGAGCCGGGCGAGAATGGCGGGGTCCGTAACCGCGCTCCAGATGCGCACAGACTTGCCACCCGTGAGCCGGACGGCCTCGCCGCGGTAAGCGCGCCAGACCGCGGGTGAGCCGGGAGCGCCACCATCCTGAGCCTCGAGAGACAGGGTGCGCGGAATGGTGTAGGCTCCGCCTCGAACCAAAATCGTGAGCGCCTGTGCCTTTGTGCTTCGGATGGCGCGGGCTGCGTCCCGAGCGCGCTCGAGCGTCGCGACTGGGCCATCCGTGTGGGCCCGGTTCGGAGTCGCAAGCCGGCCCGTCCAGGCGTCGTTTCCATTCGGCGCAACATAGAGCGTTAAGCCAGCGGCTAACGCCGGCAGCGCCGTCAGCGCCAGCGCTGCGCCCGAAAGCGCCAATCCGATGAATCCGTGGTAAAATCTCATTACTGCTGCCTCCCAGGTAGATCGGTTACTGCCATAGTATTACCCGATCAAAGGGCCAACTTCCTGCCCAGCCGTGTGAAAACGGTGCAGGCATTCCTTCCACCGATGCGGTATCTGGACAAGTACATCGCCTCATCATATAAAGACTGGAAACAAGAATGATACGTAGGCTGCTGCAGGAACTGGCGAAGGCGGGGCATCGCGCGCCGATCGGAACGGATCTCGTTCTGAAGGAGAAGCCGGATCATGAAGAGATCATACTGAGCGGCCAGCGACTCGGCCGCGTAATGGAGGAGGCAGCGCGCAAATACCACACGCCGCTGGCAGTGCCTTTGATGGACCTGACGCTCGAGAAGGACGCGCTTCTGCACCTGCTCAGCGTCCCGAAGGAAGAGCGGAACACCTTCCATTTCCACGGCCGTCCGGAGAGAGAGCAGCAGGAGAAGGTCGAGGCGGAGGGTTCCCGGGTGCGCACGCCGCGTATGGAGGCAAACCTTGGCGCAATTCGCTACATCGCGGAGCAGACCGACCTGACGCCCCTCGGCATGCTGATCGGTCCCTTCTCGCTGATGACCAAGCTGATCGCCGATCCGATCGGGGCGGTCTACATGGCCGGAACCGGTGTGACCGGCGCGGAGGACCCGGAGGTGGCGGCAATCGAAAGCGCTCTCGCGATGGGGCAGGAGATCCTTCGCGGGTCCGTTATGGCGCAGGCGGCCGCGGGCGCAAAGGCGATCATTGTCTGCGAGCCGGCGGCAAACCTGGTCTTCTTTTCGCCCAGGCAGCTCAAGAAGGGCTCCGATGTGTTTGAGCGCTTCGTGATGACGCCCAGCCGCAGGCTGCGCGCCGAGCTTGCCGAGGCGGGAGTGGAGTTGATCTTCCACGACTGCGGTGAGCTGATGGACGAGATGGTGACGCAGTTTACGACCCTGGACCCGGTAATGATTAGCCTGGGCAGCTCGCGCAATCTCTGGGAGGACGCGGCACGCGTTCCGAACGAGATCGTGCTCTTTGGCAACCTGCCCTCCAAGCGCTTCTATTCGGACGACCTGGTGACGCTGGACGGCGTGAAGGCCGCGACATGCGAGCTGCTGGGCCGGATGTCTGGAACGGGGCACCCTTACATACTTGGCAGCGAGTGCGATGTGCTGTCTGTCGAGGGCAGTCACGATACCATCGCCGCCAAGGTCGACGCCTTCCTCACCTGCTCCTGCTAGCGCGCGGCCCTGCGCGGGGCGCCGCACCCACGGCTCCCCGCGCAGGGCCCTAACCCCGCACGCGCTCGGTTTGAGGCACAGCGTCCGCTCGCCCTGGCGGCTAACTGCCGCCGATGGTCATCTCGGCGACCTGGAACGTCGGACTGGCCGTGCCGGAGTCGAATCGGAGGTCGGTCGCGATCCGCTCAATGCCCATCAGCAACCCGTGCATCGTCCCCGCGATCGTAACTTCCTCAACCGGGTATGCGAAGGCGCCCTGCTCGATCCAGAGACCAGAGGCCCCCGCCGAGAAGTCGCCCGTCACCGGATTCGCGCCGCCGCCCATCAAGCTGGTGACGTAGAAGCCGCTTGGCAGTGTCTCAATCAACTCCTGCACTGTCAGGCTGCCCGCCGGGAGGAAGCAGTTGAACGTGCCGATCGATGGTCCGCCGTTGTAGGAGCGGCGCGCGCTGCCGGTGGAGCGCGCTTCACCGCCCACCTTGCGCGCGGTCTCCGTATCGTAGAGGAACATCTTCAGCACGCCCTGCTCGATCAGCACGTTGCGGCGGGTCGGCAAGCCCTCGCCATCGAAGGGCGCGGATCCGACTCCCCCCATCAGCGTTCCGTCGTCGATGAGCGTCACCGAAGGCGCAGCGATCTGCTCACCCAGCTTATCCTTCAGAAACGACGTCCCCTTGTGCACGGCGTCGCCGTCCAGCGCACGCGCCACAGCCGACCAGATGCGAGCGGCCACCCGCCGCTCAAAGACCACCGGCGCGTTCTGCGTGGGCGCTTTCCGCGCGCCGAGCTTCTGCAGCACGCGCGCGGCCGCCGCTCGCCCCACCTGCTCGGCCGGGGCGAGATCGGCGAACGCGTGGCTGAAGGTGTAGTCGTAATCGACCTGCTTCTTGCCGCCCTCCTCGGCGAGCGGCTGACAGTAGAGCGAACAGCCGGTGCTGCGATAGGACGCGAGCAGCCCGCGGGAGTTCGCGAGCACCGTAAAATTGGAGCCGCTGCCGAAGCCCGCGCCCTCACTGTTCGTGATACGCGGATCGGCCGCGAACGCCGCGGCCTCGCAGGCCTTCGCCATCTCGATCTTCCGATCGGTGGGCGTCGACACGACCGCCGGATCGTAGATTGCGAGCTCCGGCCGCGCTTCAGGGGGCGGATCGTGTGGAAGCCCGCTCTCCGGCTTCTGATCTGCTGCCCGCGCCAGCTCGGCGACCGTTGCAACCAGCCTGTCCAACGCGTCCGGCGAGAAATCGGAGGTCGCGGCAAACCCCTGCCGCCCATCGAAGAAGAAGCGGAGACCAAGGCCCTTGGAGCCCGCCTGCGTCAGCGTCTCCACCTCACCCTTCCGGACGGTAACGCTAAAGTCCGTTGCGGTCTGCAGCATCACGTCCGCCTCGTCCGCACCGGCCGCCACGGCCCGAGCGACCACCTCACCCGCCACCTGCTCGTAGTTCATGCTCTCGTTGCTCCCTCCGATTGGCCCACACCTTCCAGAATACCCGGGAGCTCGGCGAAGTGTTCCATGGGACCCAGTGTCCCGGCCACCAGGTCAAAGCGGTACTCTGCCGATATGCGCGCCTGCACCACCCGGAGGCCGACTGATAGCGCCGCATGGATGGCAGGAGGCCAATCGTCGATCACGATGGCCTGGTCCACGCGGAGGGCGAGCGCCTCCAGCACTCTCGTGTAGTACTCCGCGCCCTCCTTCGCGCAATCGATTCGGTCTGGCCCGAACAGTGTGCCGAAGCGGTCTCGGATGCCAGCAGCCTTCAGGGCCCCTGAGAGGTACTCGGACTCATGGCCGCTCGCGAGATGCAGCGCGTGCCCGGAAGCGTCCAGATGCCCGAGCGTCTGTGCTGCGCCCGGAAAGAGCGCCGCGCTGCTCGCGAGAGCTTCCGCCTGCAGGGCACGATACAGAGCGGCTAGGTCGCCCTGCGGGACGGACAGACCCACCGCTTCGAAAAGCCGTTCGACCGTTCTGGGCCGGACAGCCTCCAGCCAGTCGCAATATCCGGCGAGCGGCGCGCCCACAAAGCGGGCGTCGTAGTCTGCCTCGAGCTCCGCCAGCACAACCGTGGCCGCGCGGCCCCACCCGGCAGGTGCGTCGCCAAAGCGCCGTACAAGCTCGGCCACCAGTGCTCGTCCGTAGCGCACGCGAAACTCGGCCTGGTCGCTCAGCGTGTTGTCGAAATCGAACAGTAGCGCTGGTTTCACGGGTTTGAAGCGGGCTTTCGAGCCGGCACCCGCGTAAGGTAGTGGAACATCTCGGCTGCATGCCAGGTGTGAGGCACGCAGATTCGGTGGTCAGCGCACTCCTGCGCGACAATCGCCATCCGCGGATAGTCTGCCTGGCTGGCGTTGGCCTCCCAGCTCAGGAAGGAGCGGCTAACATCGATTGGAGCGGGCGGCGGCCAGCCGTGAAAGTGGGCGCGCGCCCAGGAGAGGTAGGGGTAGCTCTCGTCGTATTCGGGCTTTTCCGGCGAGCCCGCAGAGTGCTGGCCGCGGTAGTCCATCCAGAATAGCGCACTGTAGCTATCCGAAACGGCGGGAATCTCATACGGGTCTTCGAGTCTGAGGGCGCGCAGACCGTATTTCATCCATTTGGTCTGATAAACCGGGTGCTCGCTGAAGTCGCTGAGGCCGAGCAAGTGGCCGCCATGCTGAAATCGCTTCGCGGCTTCGAGAACAATGGGCACGAGCGGATGTGCCCGGCTGCTCACCAGTGAGATGAGCGCGAGGACCTGTCCCAGGTTGTCGGGCTCCTCGTGGCCGGCATTATTTAGGTCGAAGGGCTCACGGAGCCCGAGAATCCACTCGCGGCAGGTGTGGGTATTGCCGGTGGTGTGAAGCGCCAGCAGCATCATGGCCGCGTCCCGATACCAGGGCTTCGGGTAGACCCAGAGGTTCGGCACCGGCCGGCCGTTCACCACGTTGATAAGGATCTCGTGGTGCAGACGGCGCAGG
>JBBRJW010000213.1:0-5679 GCA_038218705.1 Chthonomonadales bacterium
GCTGCATATCCAGATAGCCGTTCCCGAACTCGGTAACGGCGCTGATCTGTGCCTTGCCCTCAGCTCGCCTCTCAGGTCTCCCCTTGCCATTCGCGGCCCAGGCTATCCAGTCTTCAGTGCCCTCCTCCGTCAGGTTTGGAAGCGCGGTGGGCGGCTCGCACTCGGCCTGAATCATCCCCGCCGAAGCCGGCCCCACGAGCAGGCTCTTCTCCCGCGTGTTGTTCACCCGGCTTGCCTCGCCTGGGACGCGGACGATGTCGTCGGCAAGCGCCGTAATGCAGTGGAGGCCTTCGGTCGCTTTCCAGCCCGTGGCCTGAAATCGCAGCGACTGACCGGCGGCGATTGGCTCTCCTCCCGTACCGGTGAAGCTTGTGTATCGGCCATTCACAAAAAGCGTAACGGAGACCGGCACGCCGTGCGGGGTGGGGCCCAGGCCCTGGTTCTTCAACGTGCAGTGGAAGGTAACCGATTCGCCACTCTTTGGTGAGGCTGGCTCGAAGGAGATCTCGCTCACCACCAGGTCGGGGCGCTGCGGGGCGGTGGTGACCACCTGCTTTACAGGCGCGGAGACTCCGCCGGCCCGATCAAAAGCCTGCACTTCATAGGTATATCCGAGCGCGGGCCGGAGCAGCATCGAATCGTCCCGAAAGCGTGGGGCCGAAACCGCGCCCAGAAAGCGATCGTTGCGATACACGAAGTAGCCTGCGGCTCCGGGGGCAGGCTTCCAGGCAAGCGTTACGGAATTGACCTCTCCGACTCCGGCTAGCCCGGTCGGCGCCGAAACGGGCCAAAGCGGGGAGAGGCTGGCCGCCGGGGTCAGTTGAATGATCATTACGGAGTCGGGCACCTCGATGGCGATCTTCCCATCCACCACGCGCAGTGGCTTACGCTCGAACCGGTCGCCTGATTCGCTCTGGATCCAGGCCAGCGCTTCCGGCTTCACGGGGGTGCGAAGCGCGATCGTTGCGGGTGCAAGGGGCACCGGCGCATACTTGTGCCCGTCGAACCCGCCGCTCGCGTTCCAGATGAGGATGTTCCACTCGCCGCTCTTCTTCTGGAGAGCTACCGAGTGTACGGTGGCCGGCGCATCCAGAGTGAAGTCGAGGCGGTGGGGTTTATGGCCGCCTCCAATCCAACGGTGTGTGGCAGGGTTCCAATGGGCATCGCTCAACAGCCCGATAAACTGCTTCAGGGCAGCGTACGAGGGGCGAGGCCTGTTCTGAGAGTCTGTAAGCCCGTATCCGTCCGCGTTTTGCATGGCGAAGAGGTAGTAGCGCCTTACGCCGTATCGGAAATACTCGGCGGTAAGCATCGGAAGTCGCCGTGCCTGAGCGCGCAGCATGTCCGGGTTGTCCGCTGCATTGTCAGTAGCGACGTTATAGCCGCACTCAGTCGGGACAAAGGGCTTGATAATCCCACCCTCTGGATAGATGCCGTAGAAATCGACCATGCACTTCTCAATCGAACTCTCCGGCAGGCCATTTCCCTGATAGGAGTGCATCGAGGAGTAGTCGAAGGCCTCGCAGGGGCGGGCGTCCCGATAGTCGCTGAAAATGGAGGTGTAGCAGACCATGCCGATGCGACTGAGCGTCGGCTCGGCGCGCAACGCCCGAAAGTAGTCGTTCTGGTAACGCGAGCCCGCGGCTTCGTCGAGTCGGCCGCCGTAGTGGAGGTTCAGCTCCTGCGGCGGAAACTTGTTATTGACCTCGTTCGGCCCCTCCACCAGATCGATCACACCGGGATCGTACCGCTTCAGAAGGGTAACCATCTCCTCCGGCGACTTGATGGAGTGCGGATCGAGAAGCATCATGGCTGTGACGCCCCATCGGTCGTAGCCGGCTCTCATGAGTGCTGGCTGATCCGCCTTTACCAGCTCGCTCTTCAGGCTGGCGCGGTAGTGATGGATGCCGAGCGCGAAGATACTCTCGGGGGTATAGTGCGGGCCCGCGCCTGCAAAGGGGCCATCGGTGAGAATCCTCTCGTACGGGCTGCTGTTGATCCCAATACGGTCGACGAATTCGTCGGCTCGATAAGTGGGCTGCGCCGCGAGCGATTGCGCCGAGCCCATACGGCCGGCGAGAATAAGAAAGAGGAGCAGCGCGACAGGCAAGCGTGTCATGGCATTCGTCCTGATGCAGTGTGCGCCACCAGGCGCTGCGCTCCGGTCCACCGGGCGTGCAGCAAATCCCTGCGCTTGAACCGACCCTACCGGAGCCGGCAGGAGAACCCGACAAAACTACTGGAAGAAGCGGATCAGGAGTGAACCATTCGGTGGCTCGCTCGTCTGCAAATATAAGAGGCGGCCACCTCTCCGATTCGTGCTATAACGAGGAGTGCACCGATGCGCTCCGCAGGATGCCTGAGGAGGCCGCATGCGGGCCGGCGAAAGTGAATGAGGACGGCAGAGCGCGCTCGGTGAGGGCGCGAAGACCGTCGCCGGCACTGGGAATGACCTGCCATGCGACCATTTCGCGTTCCCGTTCTCGCCGCTTTCGCGGCCCTCGTACCCGGTGCGCTGTCAGCGGCGCCCGCCAAACCAGCTCCGGCCGCCAGACCCGCGCTGTCAGCGGCGCCCGCCAAACCCGCTCAGCCCGCCCCGCCCGCAACGCGCGTTGCGCTCGCGCCGGACTACCTGCACGATGTGTCGCCGCTTCTCGGCGGCCTGGGCTGCGCGCAGGTTGCGTGCCACGGTGGCGGCGCGGGCAAAGGGGGCCTCAAGCTCTCCCTCTTCGGCGCGGACCCGGATGCGGACTACGCTGCCCTGTCCGATGTAAAACGTCCTCGGTTCGACCATCATAGCGCAGATGGAAGCCTGATTCTCCAGAAGATTGCGGCTCGCACCGCGCACGGTGGCGGCGTTCGCGCGGCTGTTGGCTCTCCCGAGTTCCTGGCTATTCGGGCCTGGATTGCGGGAGGAGGCGCGTACAGCACCCCTGGCCGCCCCGCGCTCACCTCGATTGCGATCGCACCTGCCACCGCCGCCCTGAAGCGCGGCGCGACTTTGAGCCCCCGGGTGATCGCGGCCTATTCCGATGGCTCGCGCCGCGATGTGACAAGGGACTCGCAGCTCTCCTGCACGCTGGCTGGCGTCGTCGACGTGAACGGTAAGACCCTCGCGGCGCGTGGATACGGGCAGACCTTCCTGGTCGCCGGGTTCGGCCGCAAGTTCGCGACGGCCCGGATCGTAGCGCCTCAGCCGCTCCCGACCAAGGTGACGACTCCCGCCGGCGGTGGCGAAATCGACCGCCTCTGCGCCATGAAGTGGCGGGAAGTTGGCATCCCTCCTTCGGCTCTCGCCTCCGACCCCACATTCCTGCGCCGGGTTTCGCTCGATACGACCGGCCTGGTCCCAACCCAGGAAGCCGCGCGCGCCTTCCTGGCCGACCGGAGCCCTGACCGGCGGGCAAAGCTCATTGACCGCCTCCTCGCCAGCCCGGAGTATGTCGACTATGTGTCGCTGAAGTGGGGGGACCTGCTCCGCATCAAGAGCGAATTCCCCGTTCGCCTCTGGCCCAAGGCCGTTGAGACCTACTCGCGATGGGTTCATGAATCGATAGCGGCCAACAAGCCCTACGATCAGTTCGCCACCGAATTGATCACGGGCACAGGCAGCGACTTCCGGAGCGGTCCGGCTAACTACTACCGGGCCGTAACGGATCGTGACCCACAGTCGTTCGGGGAGACCACGGCGCTGCTCTTCATGGGAGCTCGCCTGGGCTGCGCTCACTGCCATGGCCATCCGTCGGACAGCTGGTCGACGGCCGACAACCTCGGCTTCGCAGCTTTCTTCGCGGGCATTAAGTTCAAGCCAACGCAGGAGTGGAAAGAGGAGATCGTGATGGCGGACCCGGAGCCGATCTTCCGGAACCCCAAGACTGCCGACATCATCTTGCCCCGCATACCCGGCGAGGCCATGCCCGTGGCCTCCTCGCCCACCGAGTCGCGCCGGGCGCAGCTCGCCCACTGGCTCACCGCGCCCGCCAACCCCTGGTTTGCCCGCAGCATCGTAAACCGTGTCTGGTACTGGCTGATGGGTCGCGGCATCGTGGAGGAGCCAGACGACATGCGCGCCACGAACCCGCCGGTCAACAGCGCTCTGCTCGACTATCTCGCGAAAGACTTTACGGCCCATGGGTCTGACATAAGACGGCTCACACGGACCATCCTCAACTCCCGGGTCTATCAGCTCTCCTCTACGCCTACGCGATGGAACGCGGCCGACACCGCGCTCTTCTCGCACTACACCGTGAAGCGGCTCGCTGCGGAGCCGATGCTCGACGCCATCAATCAGCTCACGGGAGCGAGCGATGACTTCAGCAGTATTATTCCTGAGCCGTTTACCCACATGCCGGCCGGGTCCCGCGCGGTTCAGATCACGGACGGCTCCATCGAGACGGCATTCCTCGGGCTCTTTGGCCGTCCGGCGCGTGACATGGCCTATGAGAGCGACCGGTGTTCGCGGGCCACGGCGCGTCAGGCGATGGTGCTCCTTAACTCCCAGGAGATCGAGAGCAAAATCGCTTCCGGCACGCGCGTGAAGCGCCTGACGGAGCCGGGGCGTGCCGACGGAGCGGTGGTCGAGGAGATCTATCTCTCTGCACTCTCTCGCCTGCCTTCGGCCTCAGAGAAGCAGGTGGCCCTCGCCCATATGGCTCGCCACACGGCCGCGCGGGCTGAAGCGATTCAGGATCTGGTGTGGGCAATCATCAACACGCGAGAGTTTCTGTTTGTTCGGTAGAAGCGGGCGGCGCGCCCCGAAAGGGGGCGAAAGGCAGCAATCATGGCACATTTCAACCTGGACAATCTGAGTCGGCGGGAGTTCATAGAGCTCGGTGCAATGGCTTCAGGCCTGATAGCGATTGGCGGGTTCGACTCAGCGCGGGCCGACGTGCCGACGCAGATGCCAAAGGGAAAGGCCCGGTCGGTGATCCAGCTCTGGATGGCCGGTGGCCCGACGCATATCGATACCTTCGACCCCAAGCCAGACGCCGGTGCGGGGATTATCGGTCCCTACAAGACGCCGGCGAATACCAGCGTAACCGGGATGCGGATCGGCCAGATGCTGCCACTGCTGGCGAAACAGGCGGACAAGTATTCGATCCTGCGCGCCATGACTCATGGCTCCAATGGGCACGAGACCGCCGCCTACATCGTTCAGACGGGCACGATGCCCTCTGCAGACCTTGCCTACCCTTCGATGGGAGCGGTGGTGGCGCTGAAGCGCGTAACCGATGGCGGATATGAGGGCCCACTGCCGCCCTACATCACGCTGACGTCGCCACTTGGGCGATTCTCCGAAGCAGGCTTTCTCGGCGCGGAGTACCGCACCTTCTCTACCGGAGGCGATCCCTCGCAGAAGGGCTTCAGCGTGGAGGGGATGATGCCGCCGCGCGGAGTCAGCGCAGATCGACTTGCCGGGCGTCAGGCCCTGCTGAAGAGCCTCGACGATCTGCCGCCGGAGGCTGCGGCGCAGAGGCAGTACCGGGAGATGGCACAGTTCCAGGCGCGCGCGCATACCGCCGTACGGGGCGACGCTTCCAAAGCGTTCGACCTGAACCAGGAGGCTGATGCGCTGCGCGACCGGTACGGCAGAAACCGGTTTGGCCAATCTTGCCTTCTGGCGCGCCGGCTTGTCGAGCATGGAGTGCCCTACATTACGGTCAACATGGGCGGCTGGGA
>JBBRJW010000214.1:0-5648 GCA_038218705.1 Chthonomonadales bacterium
AGTTCCAGCCGGACCGTGTCCGGTTCGCGGCTTCGCCATGGCCACGGCGGGTCCATGGCCCATCGCCAGCACCGCTAGCTGACGGGTGCGAAGATCGAGGAGCGCGATCTGGGCTTCTGGGCCGAAGCCCATCTGAAATACGCCTTGATGGGTCGGGAGTAATGAAAGGTTGGCGCATTTCCAGTGGTCGAACGGCGTCTCGTAGCCGAGCCTATACGATTCACCGCGGGGCGACACAATCGTCAGCTCACCCTGCAAAACGTGACCGCCTGTCCGACCGCTCCAACTTGACGGCAACGGCTCGCCGGTATCATTGTCCACCGCCTCGGCGGAACGCTCTCCCCAAAAGCTATCCCGATCCGGCCTCTCACCTACTCCGCAGGGTATCGCGTCGTCGGAAGGAACCACGATCCCCGTTTCCACTTGCCGGAATTGTGGTTCGTTATAGTTCGGAGCGCTGACAGCCAGGGTGGCGAAGTCACTGCTTTCCGACAAGCGCCAGTAGAGTCTGCCGCGTGTGCTGTGGTTAGGCTGTGTCTCGATGCGGTGACGCCCCGATCCATCCGTGCGAATCGACCAGATGGCGTCGTCCTGGTTGTCGAGGTAGTAGACCGTGGCAATGGGCGGACGAACAAAGCGCGCGGTGCGCTCGATGCGGGCATCCGTCAACATCGTGATTCTTCCCATAATGAGATAGAGAGGGATGAGAAGCGCATACGAGGCAGTCTGCGCAATAATGGACGCTCTGAGGGTAGGCAGCCAGCCAGCGCGTTTGCCTCCCATTGCCCATGCGCAGAAGGGCCATTCCAGAAGCACTGACAGAACCACTGCAAGAACTGTCATAAGAACGAGGAATACCGGCGCGCGATAGAGGGGAGCAGCCCCCGGCACCATGCGTTCCAGCGGCCAGGAAAGCAACATCAGGATGGGCCAGCCAACGATGACCGAGAAATAGTTGGCGAGAATCATAATGCCACGGGCCGAAGGGCGATTAAGGCGATAGACCCGCGCAATGAGGGAGCCCTCCAGGATGCCGATGAAAAGGTTCAAAACGAGAAGGTGAAACAGCCCCGTTTGCAGGATTAGGGAGCCAACGTCGGCCCGAGCCGTCGAGGGCGTGATCAAAAGCGCCAGGGCAAACGCGAGGCGGTAACAGTTGTGACGCACTCCTCGACCTCCGCTCGTCGCACGCATAGAGTTGGCCTCCAATCCGTCGTCGCGGAGGGCGTTCTAACCTGCCGCGCAAGTAACGTGGCGCTCACGTTCGACGATATGTCCAAAACCAGTGCCGAGAGCACCGCGGACACCGCACTTATCCCCCTGTACATATCTAACCCTCCGTTCCGAGATCCGCAGGGCTCCGAAGATGATCCGCACAGAATCTCGTTTGAACCACTGGTCGCCAAGCCCGCGACTACAGGCCGCCTTCATAGCGTCAGCAAACTGCCAACAGTTGTGACTGTACGACATTTCGCGCGGATCAAATACCGCCTGATATTTTCCGGGATCCCATACCGGATCTGCGGCTCGAATGTGGCTCCCCAGGCGGTAACGGACCCATCTCCAGTTCTCGAGAGCGCGCGCACCTATCGGTGCTCGGATCGACACTTCCTTCAAGTATTCGCGGAGGTAATGCGCATCTCCGAGTCCCGCATAGTGGGCGGGGACCTCGGATAACGGCGTCTGCTGGCGGATATGGGGTCCAGGCGCTGATCGGGTCACCCATTACGGAATTCCTGGCAGATAGAACCCTGTCCAACACGCCCCCCATTATCCCGTCACTCTGTGCCCGTCTTTGCGATGCAGCAGGCGCCGATCATCATTGGACTAAGCGTGCCGCTCAGTCGACCCCGAGCCAATCGTTGAAGGGGGGCATTACTGACAATCGCTGATGATGTCGGATTCGCACGAAACCAGGACTGAACGACCTGGCCACTCGGCGCATTGGAGCAAACATCTGTTTCGATCGCGACTGCAGGATTCCTGCACAGGCCAGGGATCCAGCAGGAGGCAGACCCGGGCGCGGCGAACTGGACTGCAATGACGTCCATACCTGAACCATTGCAGCCGCGCCAGGCCCGAAGGCCTACCAGGGGAGCACGCCCGCCCTTCTGGGCCCCTTTTCCTCGCTACCGCGACCTCAGCTTCCACCCCTACTTCCGTGGCGGTATATCACGCCGCCTCTGGCGCTACTACAGCCACCGGCTTACACCCGCGAGTCGCTGGCTCTTTCTGATCACCATCTTCTTTGCATCGTATGGCTCCACGTCTCTCGAGCTGCAGGCTTTCGTTCCCTTTAGCTATCTCTTCATGCTCTGGTCTGCTGCACAGATCATGGCTGCTTTCGTTCGCCCGCGAGTGGTATTGAAGGCGCGCTTCGCCGACCGCGTCTGCGCCGGTGAGACGGTGCCAATTGAGTTTGAGATTACCTCTCGCAGCCGCCTGCGCACGGACCTTACCATCCTCCCGCACTCCCTGCCAGCCTCCACGAACCCGGAGCCGCCCACTGGCTGCACACTGGTATCGATCGCGCCTGGCGAGACTCAGCGGACCCGCCTTAACCTCCGGTGCGAGCAGCGCGGCCTCTGTACCTGGCCTGGCTTTCGGGTCGAGACAGACTACCCGTTCGGCATGCTCCGCTCCTCCCGAATCTGCGCGGTGAAGTGCGCGATCCTCGTCTACCCGCGCTTCACCCGGCTGGCCCGTTTCGCGATTCCATCCGGCAGGCGATACCAGCCCGGCGGGGTCGCCCTCACCTCCACGCAGGGCGACTCGTTCGAATTTGTTGGAAACCGGGAGTACCGCCAGGGCGACAACATACGGAATATGGATTGGCGCGCCACAGCCCGCCTCCAGATCCCAATCCTGCGGGAATACCGAGAGGAGTACTTCCTCCGGGTAGCAGTCGTGCTCGATACGTTTGTCGCAAAGAACGCGCCCGAGGAGGAGCACGAGAATTTCGAGCGCGCGATCTCAGTCTGTGCGGCAATCGGCGACTACATGGCGCGCTCCGACTACATCGTCGATATCTTCGCCGCCGGTCCCAGCCTCTACCATCTGACGGCTGGAATGAACGTGGCGTACCTCGACCAGATCCTCGAGATTCTCGCATCGGTGGAATCGCGGCCGGTCGAGCCATTCGAGACCCTGGAACCCGAGATAATGGGGATGCTTGGACAGATCACTACGGTCATCTGCATCTTCACGGACTGGTCGGACTCGCGGAGGGCATTCGTGGAGCGACTCATGAGCGAAGGCGAAGGCGTAAAGGTGGTCGTAGTGCGCGATACTCCCTGCACGCTCGACCCGTCGGACGCAGACCTTCCTGACCCGATTCCGGTATTGACCGGCGATCAAGTCGATCACGGTATCGAGGAGATCTAGCGTGACCGTAAGCGCACACGCCCCACACGACCAGAGCAGCGGCCTCCCTACCGGCAGCCCGGTTTCGGACAGCCCGCCTCTGGCGGCTCTCTGTGCAGCCCTTACGGCGTTCACCGCGCTTGCGCTTGCCGAGCATGAATTCACTCTGGTGCCGATCTTCGGTGTGGCGGTGCTGCTCTCGCCCTTTGTTCGCGTCCGCCTCAGCCGCGCGCCACTGCCAAATCTGGCTGCACGTCTGCTGCTCTTCGGAATCGTGCTGCTCGTAACTCTCACCAGGGCGGAGCATGAGACCAGTGCGCTGGTTGACTCGCGAATAATGGGCGCTTTCGGAGGGATCTGCGCCGCAGAGATCACTCTGCAGGCATGGAGCCTCCATACCGCCGGCGGACGGCGCGGAGTGATGCTGGTCTTCCTCGGCGGCATGGTGCTGCTGAGCGCTGCGAACACGATGGACTACACCGTAATGCCCGTGTGCACGCCCATCTATTTCCTCTTCCTGGCGCTGGCAATGCCTCAGTTTCGTCCGCCCGGCACCCGGCCGGAACGCGCACTCCCGCAGTGGCCGCGCGCCATCGCGCTCGCCGCTGCCCTCGTAATGGGCGCTTATCTCGCCCATGTTCTCCACCTGTACCGCGTGGAGTTCACGACATGGGCCGGGCAGCGCCTCCACGATATTCCCGCGCCCGAGGCCTCCGGCATTTCGGACCGCCCGGTGCTCGGCGCGATGTTCAATCCCCGCCCCTCCACCCGTCGGCTGCTGCAGATAGAGGGCACCGGAAGCTTCTCGCACCTCCGGGCAATCGCCTTTCCCACCTATAGGAGCGCCCGCTGGTGGCCAGGGCGCGAGCACAGGACCATGGGGGCCGCGCCTCTCGGAAGAATGCTGAGGCGAGCCACGGGATCGAACGTGCGAATAACCCGGCTGGTCGATAACAAGGGCCTACTCTTTACGCCACTCAATACGGTGAGCTTCGATTCGGGCACCGACACCGACCTGGAGTGGGCGCCAGACGAGGGCGGGCCGCTGACAACCAAATTGCCCGCGCCCACTACCTACCAGGCGACGGTGGGAAGCGACGACGCGCAGGGCCCCTTCTGCAGCCCGGGCCCCCTCACGCCCGAGCAGCGGGCCAGCCTGCTTGAGGTCCCGCCGGACATCGACCCGGCCGTGCGCGACATTGCTTTCCAGGCCGCCGCCGGCTCGACAGGGCCCCGCGCGCAGGCCGAGGCGATTACGACCTACCTGGCAACGCACTACCAATACAGCCTCACCTTTCATCCCGGGCGCGGTGATCCGGTCTCCATATTCTTGATGCAGCACAAATCGGCGCACTGCGAGCTCTTCGCGAGCGCCTGTACTCTCATGCTCCGCTATGTTGGTGTGCCTGCCCGGTATACCATCGGGTATTATGCCCACGAAACGGTTGGGCCGGGCCAAACCGTTGTGCGCCAGAGGGATGCGCATGCCTGGACAGAAGCGTGGATCGATGGCGTCGGGTGGATCACGCTCGACGCCACGCCGGGAGGTGGCCGCCCGGACGAGCTCGCCCGCCCGCTGCCGCTCTGGCAGCGTCTACAGGAGCAACTCGAAGACAGTTACGCCTGGCTGCGCCACGCCCTAACGAGCACGATGGCCCTGCGCGTGGGCGGCGGCATCTTCCTGCTCTTCGTTGCGTGGGTTCTCTGGACCAACCGCCCGGCCCGGCGCGCCCGTGGTGAGCGCGAACGCGTCTTCCGCTACACTCCGCCTCCCCCATCCCTGGCAGAGCTCGCCGCGCGATTCGACACATGGGCGAAGGGAGAGGGATTTGGCTGCCGGCCAGAGCAGACCTGGGTGGAAGCGCTCTCTGTGCTGGCAGCCGGGGAGCACGATGAAGGTCGATCGGCGGCACTCGAGTACATGAAAAGTTACGATGCGGTTCGGTTCGGGGCTTCTGAGGAGGCGACGCTCGCCGAAGAGTGCGCGGACCTCTCTGCCAGACTTGCCGAAATCGAGAGGCGATATTCCACAAGCAGATCGGAGGATAAATGACGGTATCCGTGCATGGCCCACTGGAGAGGCTCGAGCAGAATCTCAATCAGGTGATCAGGGGCAAAGAGCAGGCGATCAAGCTCGTGCTGATCGGGCTTCTGGAAGGCGGCCATGTGCTGCTGGAGGATGTGCCCGGTACGGGAAAGACTACCCTGGCCAAAGCACTGGCTCGCTCCCTGAATGGCATCTTCCGCCGGGTACAGTTCACCCCCGACCTGCTGCCGGCCGACAT
>JBBRJW010000215.1:0-5642 GCA_038218705.1 Chthonomonadales bacterium
ATTCATCGATGCCCTCCTGAATCTCGCGCTCACCCTGCTGGAGAGCGGAGCTACGGAGCGTGCCGCCCAGAATTTCGCGCGCGTTCTGGAGCTTGAGCCGGACAACCAGATCGCGCATGAACACGCGAAAGCCGCGGATCGCTTCGCGGCCTGAATCGCGGGCATTTCAACTTCCGGTCGGATTTGAGACGGCCCCATCGCCACCATTGGCGATGGGGCCGTCTTGTCGATTCAGCGCGACAGAGGGCCAGAGGCCATCGAGCTGTTCGGGACTAGGGGCCTTTGCCCGCAGCCCACGAGCGTTCAGGAGAGGGGCCGGGGGGTACCGAGTTGCCATGCGCGGGCCGGGGCATCGAGCCGAGAGTACAAAATCAACGCGTTTGAGGAGCGGCACGGGCAATTGTGCCGCGACCATCGCTTTGCCGGGCTTCGTTCCCGCAGAGCCGATAGTCGTAAAGGAAGCACGCCCGGCGATGGTGAACCTCGTCCACGACGGCGCGGCTGTAGAGGGCTGTGCCTCCGCCATTGAAAGGACCCTACAGCGAATGCATCTCACTCCTCCCGGCGAGCAGGCCATGCTGATCCCCTGGCGCGGCCAATGGCTGCGAATTGAGCTCCTCCTCGACAACCTCGTGCGAATTCGCTGCGGAGTCGAGCACGAACCTGCGCCCACGCTCACCGAGCGATACGGCCTCGTTCGCGCGGAGTGGCCGGGCTGCGAGCTGGAAGTGGCTCAGCGCGACGGCCAGATTCACTTCCGGTCGAAAACCGTTCACGGCGTTGTGGATGAGGCGGAGGGTACCGTTACGGTCACCGCACCGGGCCGCTTCGGAACGCGCGTACTGCGCCCGCTGCCCGTTGGCCCGCCGGCCGAGACCGAAGTCAGTCTGCGCAGAGAGCGAGTCCCCGAGCTCTTCGGCAGCAGAGAAGCAGGCCCCGTCGGCATCGTGGGTGACACCGGTGCCGACAGGATCGAGGGCGCCGAAGCGCAGGACGAGGCGGCGCAACCCGGCGGGCTGCTGCTCGACCTCGATCCAGCCGAGCGGTTCTACGGGCTCGGAACTCCCAGCAAGGAGCATATACAGCTCCGCGGCCTCGCGATTCGGAACTGGGTGCGCTACCAACAGGCTGAAGGGCCCGTGCCATTCTGCCTCTCCACATCCGGGTGGGGCCTCTTCCTCAACACCACGCGCGACCACATCTTCGACCTCGGCGCATCCGACACTGGCAGGCTCTTTGCCGGCGGCGAGATCGAAGCGCTCGACTGCTGGCTGCTGATCGCACCGCCGGACGATGCGCTCCCGATTCCGGCCCTGCTTAATCTCTTCACAGAGATCACCGGGCGACCTACCCTCCTGCCGGCCTGGGGATATGGGCTCACCTACGTTGGGCACATCTTTGCCGACCAGCACGATCTGCTCAACGACGTGCTCGGTTTCCGGCAGCGCGAGATTCCGATGGAAATCCTCGGGCTCGAGCCTGGCTGGATGGAGAAGTTCTACGATTTCAGCACCGCGAAACGCTGGAACAACCAGCGCTTCTACGTCGAGGATTGGATGCGCCAGCAGCGCGCGCAGGCGTGGACGTTCCTCGGCGCGCTGCGGCGATACGCGGTGAACGTAAGTCTGTGGCTCTGCTGTCAGCACGACCTCACCGCCGAAGCCGAGCGAAGAGCGGGAGCGGAGCTGGAGGGGCCAGAGCCCTGGTTCGATCATCTCAAGGCGTTCGTCGACGATGGCGTGCGCGCCTTTAAGCTCGACCCCGCGCGCTACGTCGATACGCTCTTCGCGGGCCGGGTCTATGCGAACGGCCGGACCGACGTCGAGATGCATAACCTGATGCAGAGCCTGCTCGTCAAGCAGATGTACGAGGGCTTCTCCGAGCATACCGGCCTCCGGCCCATGCACCACTATTGCGGCGCGTACACAGGCGTGCAGCGCTGGACGGCGACCACCGCAGGCGACAGCGGCGGCGGCGCGACCGCCCTCACCTGGATGCTGAGCCAGGGGCTCACCGCCCACATGAACACCTCCTGCGATATGGATGTGCTCGATCCCGCGGGGATTCACTTCGGTTTCCTCATGCCCTGGAGCCAGGTTAACAGCTGGTGCTCGGTGTCCCAGCCCTGGTGGCTCGGCCCCGAGCTGGAGCCTCTGTTCGCCTTTTACGCCAACCTCCGTGCGAGGCTGATGCCCTACCTCTACTCCGAGCTGCACGCCGGCCACCGCTCCGGCATGCCGCTGCTCCGGGCCATGCCGCTCGCATGGCCGGACGATCTGCGGCTCTCGGACTGCACCACGCAGTACCTGCTCGGCGGCGCGCTCCTTGCCGCGGCATTTACCCGCCATCTCACAATCCCGGAGGGTGTCTGGTTCGACTACTGGACAGGCGAGCGCATCGACGGTCCGGCTGAGATCGAGTACCAGGTCCCCCACGGGCGCGGCGGCGCGCTGCTTGTGCGGGCTGGCTCGCCCATTCCCTGTCGGCCAGCAGGCGCGCGCCCGGGCGAGAACCCAAAGCAGCTCGAGATCGAAGTCTTCACGCAGGCAGGCAAGGCTGCCGCCGAAACGCGAAGCGAGCTGATACTGACGGAAGATGATGGAGAGTCGCTCGGCTACCTCCGCGGTGAAACAAGTCAGGCGCGGATCACCTGCGTCGAAGGCGAGGGCGAAGCGCGAGTAATCATCGAGCGAAGGTCCGGCGGATTCCCTGGCATGGCGGCGGAGCGCACCTATGTCCTGCAGGTCCACGGCCCGGAGCCCGAGGTGGTCATTATCGACTCGCGCGTCCACACCCACGGACTTACCGGCTGGGCCTATGCTGATGGAGTGACCCGGGTAGTCGCCCCGGAGCCCTCGTCGGAGGAGAGGCCCTGTGTGGTCCGGTTCATCTACCCGAGCGGCTAGAGTCCTGCAGTGGTGGTACAATGTGCCCGCTGGCGATGAGCCCGGCGAAGAGAAGAGGCGTTGTTTTGTGAGCGAATGGCCCGCGTTTGCGTTTACCGTTACCCATCCCTCCAGCGAGCCGGGCGTAGATGGTCGCTGCGGCGAGCTGATCTTGCCTCACGCCCGTCTGGAGACCCCGGTCTTCATGCCAGTGGGCACCCAGGCGACGGTGAAGGCGATGACGCCCGAGGAGCTCGCGGAGATCGGATTCTCGATCATCCTCGGCAACACTTACCACCTGCACCTCCGGCCCGGCGAGGGCCTGATCGCCCGCGCCGGCGGCCTCCATCGCTACCAGGGCTGGGACGGCGCGCTCCTCACCGATAGCGGCGGATTCCAGGTCTTCAGCCTGAGCGGGCTCCGGCGCATCGGCGAGGAGGGCGTCCGCTTCCAATCTCATATCGACGGCTCGCCACACGAATTCAACGCGGAAAGCGTCATGCAGATTGAGCGCGACCTGGGCGCAGATATCATCATGGCGTTCGACGAGTGCGCGCCCTACCCCTCGACGCCGGAGTACGCGAGGGCCGCGATGGAGCGCACCCACCGCTGGACCCGCCGATGCGCAGCAGCGTACGATGCCTCAGGACGGTTGGCGACCGGGGGGTGGCCCCAGGCGCTCTTTGGCATCGTTCAGGGCGGTGTCTACCCGGAGATGCGCGCGGAGAGCGCCGCTGAGCTCGTGGCGCTCAATCTCCCCGGCTACGCGATCGGGGGACTGGCGGTGGGCGAGGAGGCCTCGGAGCGCAATAGTACGATTGCCGTCACCACTCCCCTGCTTCCCCGCGAGAAGCCGCGCTACTTAATGGGTGTGGGAACACCGATCGATATACTGGAGGCCGTGGAGCGAGGGGTCGATATGTTCGACTGCGTTCTGCCGACGCGAAATGCGCGAAATGCGCAGGTCTTCACATCGCAGGGCGTGCTGAATCTGCGCAATGCGCGCTTCGCGGAGGATTTCGGGCCGCTCGATCCGAACTGTGGATGCAGGGCCTGCCGGCGTCACACTCGCGCCTACGTCAAGCACCTGTTTCGGGCCAACGAGATTCTGGGGCCGAGACTGACCACCTACCATAATCTCTCGTTCTATCACCGCCTGCTCGCGGACATTCGCGCTGCTCTGCGGAGCGGAACATTCATACAGTTCAAGTCGACTTTTCTCGCGAGCTACAATTCCCCTCGCGAAGGAGCAGAGACGAATGAGTGATGCTTCCGAGGTGATCGCAACCAATCGAGTTGCCGCGCCTGCCGGACCACCCCGCACGAATGGCGTCCGCCATGCGGATGCCCATGAAGCCCTGCCGGCTGCGGATGCCCTGGCGGGAGCGCCCCATGGCGCAGTTGCCCTGCGCGATGTCAAGAATTTCCCGAAGATCCGGGCCTATATCGAGGCCGCCAACCGACAGATGCAGGTAATCGGCTACTCCGAACATGGGCTGCGGCACGCCGGGCTGGTTGCAGCGATCAGCCGCAACATATGCCTTGAGCTCGGCCTGGACGCCCGAACGGCGGAGCTCGCCGCGATTGCCGGCTATCTCCACGATATTGGAAATTGCATTCATCGGCTCTACCACCCGCAGGTTGGGGCGACGATGGCCTTTCAGTTGCTCGATCAGATGCAGATGGATTCGGCCGAGATCGGCATCATTATCGGGGCCATCGGCAACCATGAAGAGCCAGAGGGCGTGCCGATCAATGTCATCACTGCGGCTGTCATCATTGCCGACAAGTCGGACGTCCACTTTACGCGTGTCCAGAACCCCGACCCCTCTACCTTCGACATCCATGACCGCGTCAACCACGCCGTCCAGAAGTCGCGGCTCCTGATCGACCGCGCCTCGATGGCCCTCACGCTCGATCTCGTTATCGACGTGACAGAGGCAACGGTAATGGAGTATTTTGAGATATTCGTGATCCGCATGATCATGTGCCGCAAAGCAGCCGAGAAGATTGGCTGCAAGTTCAAGCTCATCATTAACGGCGTCGAGCTCTAGTCTTGCCAGCCGGGCAGTCGCCCGCGCGGTTAACATTCGGATCCTGGGGAGGACACCATGCGCACGCTTCGAACACTTGTCGCACTGATGCTCGTGAGCATAGGCCTGCACGCCTCGGCCGCGCCGGGCGGCTTCGTAAAGATATTCGACGGCAAGACCCTCAACGGATGGGTGCTGCGTAGTGGGCAGGGACCGGGATATGTGCCGAAAGACGGCATCCTTGACTGCCCTTCCGATGGCGGCGGAAACCTCCTGACGGAGAAGGAGTACTCCGACTTCGCCTTCCGTTTCGATTTCAAGCTCTCGGCGGGGGGCAATAACGGAATAGGGATCCGCACGCCACTGGATGGCGATGCCGCGTACGTTGGGATGGAGTGCCAGGTCCTCGACGATTCTGCGGCCGAGTATGCGCACCTGGAGCCCGGTCAGTACCACAGCTCCATCTACAAGGTTGTCCCGGCAAAACGAGGATCGCTCAAGCCGGTGGGCCAGTGGAACCACGAGGAGATAACCGCGATCGGCCGCCATGTAAAGATCGTTGTCAATGGCATGACCACGGTCGATGCCAACCTCAATGATGTAACAGACCCGAAGACCTTTGCAGATCATCCCGGCTTCCGAAGAGACCGGGGGCATGTGGGCTTCCTCGGACATGGTCCCGCAGAGGTCCAGTTCCGCAACATCTATCTCAGGGATCTCTCCT
>JBBRJW010000216.1:0-5635 GCA_038218705.1 Chthonomonadales bacterium
CTTGTACGACCGGACGGTGCCCGGGCCATTGTAGGCCAGCGCGCCATCCGGGAGCGTCCAGACGAAGGCGTCGGGAGCGAAGGTTGGCGCAGGCGCGTAGTGGTTGTCCATCGTTGTGATCGAGGCCCTCGGCCGGGAAGGCGCTGGCTGAACCTGGGCTTCAGGAGGGAGCGATGGGTCGGGCCTGGGCGCTGGCGGATCCACTGGAAGAAGCTCGTCCAGCGGGCTCCCGGTCTTGATAGGCCCGGTGCCAGAGAGAATCGGCGTGGCCTCGATCTGAAGGCGGTAGAGCAGTCCATCGCTCTTGCCGATGAAGAGACGCATAGCGCTATGTTCGATTGGATTGGTAGAGCGCATCTCTACTATCTCAACCGCCGCCCCGTTCGCCTGCCCGTCACCGAGATACTCGACGGCCTCCATCTGCTCCCGCACGCCAGAGAAGGGATTCTGGCCCATCAGAAGTGCGAGCTCAAGGCTGCCTGCGCCGAGGTAGTTGAGCTTCGTGAACTCCCTGAGCGCGCCGGGCGCTCGCTCTTTGGTATAGAGCTTCTTGATCGCATCGTACGAGTAGAAGAACTTGCCGTCGCTCACAATCCTTGTCAGAGGTGCCCGCGCGTCACCCTCCGTGTCGAAGGTCTGCATGTCGAGGCGATTCGGGGATGTGTACTGAAGGCGGAGAGAGCGGATGGGCGACGGAGGATCGGCAGCTCGAGCCGCGCCGCTGCCAGTGGGGACGAACTGAGACGTAACGTCGGTGCGCTCGTCGAGCGAAGTGATCGCCTCGTAGGCTCCTGAGAGCTTGTGCAGCAGGTCGAGCGCGCGCGGATCGAACCGGGCTCGCTCCGAGCGGCCCGCATTGGCGCCGGCAGAACACTGCGACAGAGAGCTCGCAACCAGGCCGCCCGATGCCAGGAGCACAGAAAGCGAGAAGCGAAGAGCTTGCAGGACTAGACGGGATCGCGCCATCGGGTTCCCTCCGGGCCAGATGGCCCTCGCTCAGGGATTCCAGGGAACGTCCGGAACTCCGGCTCGATGGTTGGCGAGCCGTGCCAGGACAAAGAGCAGATCGGAGAGCCGGTTGAGGTAGCGGATGACCTCCGGATTGATCGCGCCCTCCTCGCTGTCTGCGAGGGTGACGCAACGGCGCTCGGCGCGACGGCAGACCGCGCGTGCAACGTGGAGCGCGGCGCTCAATTCTGTACCGCCCTGCAGAATAAAGCGAGTGAGCGCTGGCAACTCGGCTTGCGCCCGATCGATGGCGGCTTCGAGCCGCCGCACTCGCTCGGGGCCGATTCGCTCGATGGTGACCCTGCCGCGCTGCGTCGGCTCCAGATCCGGGGTCGCCAGATCCGCCCCAAGCGTGAAGAGCTCAGACTGAATGGCGAGAAGCTGATCGCGAAGTTCGCCCTCCTGGGCGCGGCATACCGCCGTGCCCAGGAGGGCGTTAAGCTCGTCGACCGTTCCGTAGGCCTCTACCCGCAGCGCATCTTTGCGGACTCGCTCGCCGCCGAATAGCCCGGTGTCACCGGAATCGCCGACGCGCGTGTAGATGCGAGTGGACATAGGGCAGGGGAGACCTCGGGATCAGGCTACTTGCGGAAGAAGTCCGCGTTGATCTGAATGAAGTTCTCCCACTGTTTCGGCACGTCGCTATCCGCAAAGATCGCCGTAACGGGGCACTCCGGCTCACAGAGCCCGCAGTCGATGCATTCGTCCGGGTTAATGAAGAGCATGTCGTACGTGGTCCCTTCGCGATCCAGAACTCCCTCATGGATGCAATCGACAGGGCATACGGAAACGCAAGCTTTATCCTTGGTGCCGATACAGGGTTCGGCTATAACATACGCCATCGCGCAGTCTCCTCCTCACACAAATTTGTGGCGCGCTCTCGCTGCCAGCTGCGGCGTGGCCGTTGACAGAGTGAGTCTAGTTTACCTCGAATACCGTTGTTGCCGGATCGACTCGATTGAGGCGTCGAGATTCAGTCCATGTCTCGCAGCGCCTCAGCCGGCGGCCGGGCGGCGACCCGCTCCCTCAGTCGCTCGAGATTGTAGTCCGGATAGGGCTCTCCCTCCTGGAGCGCGCGCAGCAGCTCCCAGAGTCGCTCAGCGCCCACTCGGAGAGCCTCGCTGCCCTTCAGCCCGCCGGTGAGCTCCTCCACCCGAACCGGCGAGCCAAATCGAACCGTACAGGGCTCGCCGGAGCGGCGTAACCGCAGCGTGCCGTTGGGCATAAGGCGATTCGTGCCGAGAACCACCGTCGGCAGGATCGGCACATTTGCGCCCCGAGCGATCAGTAGGAAGCCCGGCAAGAGGGGCTGTAGGTTGCCATCCGGGCTCAATCGGCCCTCCGGAAATACGACCACTGCCTCGCCCGCCTTCAGCAGCGTCTCTGCGCGACGGAGCGCCGCGCGGTCGGCCGAGTACCGCTTCACGGGAAAACCATGGAGCCAGCGGCAGATGGCCCCGACGACCTTCATGTCGAAGATCTCCTGCTTTCCCATGAGCCAGCACGATCGCGGCAGGCTCACCGCAATCACGGGCGGGTCGGTGTCGCTGACGTGGTTAGGCGCGACCAGCACGCCGCCGGATCGGGGCACGTTCTCCCGGCCCTCCACTCGCAGGCCCCCCAGCACGCCGAGAAGCGTGCGGAAGAGTACCCAGAAGACGGGGCGGGCCAGCCAGTAGGGCATTCCGTCAGGCTCCCTGATCTGCTGGCTTGTTCTGTGAAGCCGAAAATCCGAGCTGCCAGAAGAGAAATGTCTGGATGTCCGCCTGGTCTGCGATCACTTTCGCCCTCGGCTGCCCGCCGGAGTGGCCGGCCTGGGTGTCGTAGTGGAGCAGAACCGGTCGGCCGGATCCGGTCGCGTACTGCAGCGCCGCCGCCATCTTCCTCGCATGAAGCGGTGCGACGCGGGTGTCGGAGTCGCCGGTCACAAAGAGCGTGGCCGGGTAACGGTCGCCCTCTCGCAATCGGTGATAGGGCGAATAGGCGTAGAGGAATGGAAAGTCGCCTGCATCATCGGCCGAGCCGTACTCGGGAATCCAGTAGGCCGCGACCAGGAACTTATGGTAGCGGAGCATGTCGAGCAGGGGCACGGAACAGACCACCGCGCCGAAGAGCTCAGGCCGCTGCGTGAGCGCTGCGCCCACCAGCAGCCCGCCGTTGCTGCCGCCGGAGATGGCGATGCGCTCCGGCCGGGTCCATCCGTCGGCGATAAGGCGCTCCGTTACGGCGAAGAGGTCATCGAAGACGTTCTGCTTCTTCTCGCGCATTCCGGCCTCGTGCCATGCCTCGCCAAACTCGCCCCCTCCACGCAGGTTGGCGACCACATAGAGGCCCCCACTCTCCGCCCAGAGCGCCGAGACGGCCGAGAAACTGGGAGTAAGACTCATGTTGAAGCCGCCGTAGGCCGTGAGAAGAACAGGTCGACTGCCATCGGGCTTCGTAGATCGGTCTCTCACCAGGAAGAACGGGACCTGAACGCCATCCCTCGAAGCGGCGAATCTCTGCTCCACCACAAAGCGCTCGCACTCCACGGGCACCGCAGAGCGCGCCCAGAGCGTGGAGCGGTTGGCAGAGACCTCAAGCCGGAAGATCGTACGCGGCGTGGCAAACGAGGTGAAGCCGAAGAAGGCCTCGTCGCTCTCCCATCGGCCGAACGGACGGCTCGCGGTTCCGAGTCCCGGCAGCACGACCTCGCCAAGGAGCTCACCCTGCTCCGAGTAGGCGCGGACCTCCGAGGAGACATTTCGCAGCCACGTTACCAGGATCCGCCCGCCCACGGCGGAGTGAGATTCGAGAATCGCCTCGGGGTCCTCCGCGACGATTTCGCGCCACAGCTCCCGCGAGGGGTCCGCGAGGTCGACGCTGAGCAGCCGCCCGCGCGGTGCGTCGAGGTTCGTAAGCAGGATAAGCCTGTCGCCGGCAATCTCGCCGAGGAAGCGAGCCTCTATTCCGGTCACCACCGGAACGATCGGACCAGCATCCGCCAGGTTCTGCACGTATATCTCGGTCTGCTTCGCTGCCGAGCCGTGATACACCGTGATGAGGAGCCAGCGGCCATCGGGAGTCACTTCCGCGCCGACGATCTTGTCCGGGCCGAAGCCCTCACCAAACAGGATCGGGTCGCTCGCCGGATCGGACCCGAAGCGATGGAGACGAACGCGCGGACCCTCTTCCAGTGCCTGCGCATATATCAGCCCATCTCCGCCTGGGAGGAGCGCGACGCCAAAATAGCGACCGCGCGGAAGGATATCAGAGTGGTCTACCCCCGTGGCAGCATCCATCAAGCGGACCTGCAGCTCGTCCTCTCCGCCCCTGCGAACGCCGTAGACCAGCGTCCCTCCATCCTTGGAGATGTCGAGAAGTGACGCGGTGACACTCATGTCGGCGCTGAGAGTGGCCGGGTCGACCAGAAGCTCATCGGGGCCGTCGAGACCGCGCCGGCGGTAGATGGCTGGCTGCTGTTGGTCGGCGCCCTGCCTGGAGAGGTAGTACCAGCCGCCCCGCTCGGTCGGTATGCCAACCATATCGACCGAGAGGAGCTCGTGGAGCCGGGTTTCAAGCGCGGGCCTTTCGGGCCGCGCACGCAGCTGAGCAAGCGTGAAAGCGTTCTGAGCCGTCACCCATTCCCGGGTTTCGGGGCTCTCCTGCTCTTCCAGCCAACGGTATGGATCGGATATCTCCACCCCGTGGAGGGTCTCAACGAACTCCTCCCGCCGCGCAGGCGGCGGGAGGAGAGCGGGATCAAGTTCCAATGTCATGTCGAAACGGGACTCCTTCTTCTCGAGCAGTCGCGGCGGGCCCGCGCCTCAGTGCATCGGCGGCAGGTAGTCGCCGTGCGCGGCGATGAGCTCGTCCACCATTGCCCAGATCTCGTCCAGCGAGAGCTCAGCGGCCGTGTGCGGATCGAGCATCGCAGCATGGTAGACGTGCTCGCGTTTGCCGGTAAGCGCCGCCTCGACCACCAGCGACTGCACATTGATATTGGTCTGCATGATCGCTGCGAGCTGGGGCGGAATTGCGCCAATGCGCGTCGGCTGGAGGCCGTTCTTGTCCACCAACACCGGCAGCTCTACGCATGCCCCGTTTGGCAGGTTGCTTATCAGGTCGTTGTTCTGCACGTTTCCGTAGACCACGCGGGGGGTTCCAGTCTCCATGCTATGGATGATGAGAGAGCCATACTCGTGGCTCCGGTGCACCTCAATCGCGCCGTCGCCCTCATATTCCGCCTTCATCTTATGCCAGCCTGCGATCTGGTTCTCGCATCGTCGTATGTACTCGTCGAGCGGCACATTGAACTTCTCCACCAGGTCCGGGCGATCGCGGCGGATGAAGTAGGGCGTATACTCCGCGAAGTGCTCGCTGCTCTCCGTGACGAAGTAGCCCAGACGGGTCAGCATCTCGTAGCGCACCCGGTTCCAGTCCGGAATGCGGCCTTCCTTGACGACATCACGGATCAGCGGATAGAGATCGACGCCATCGCGCTCGAACTTCAGATAGAACGCCATGTGGTTGATGCCCGCGCAGAGATAGTTGATCTCGTCGATGGGGACGTTGATGTCCTTCGCAAGCTGCTCCGCGGTTCCCTGCACGCTGTGGCAGAGCCCTACGGTCTTGACCTTGGTCGCTC
>JBBRJW010000217.1:0-5632 GCA_038218705.1 Chthonomonadales bacterium
TTCTCCGCCACCGACTTGCCGAGCAGACCACTCGGTCGGAACAGCAGCACGGCGATCAATATGACAAACGCAATCGCATCCCGGAACGCCGAGAGGCTCGATCCAGCGGTAAAACCTTCGGCTACTCCCATGAGCAGGCCGCCGAGCACCGCGCCTTCAATGCTGCCAATTCCTCCCAGTACGGCCGCAACGAACGCCTTCAGGCCAAGGTTAATGCCGACGTTCGCGTCGAACGGGATTCTGGTGAGGCCGTGGTTGAGGAACCCTCCAGCTCCCGCAAGCGCCGACCCGATAACAAAGGTGAACGCGATGATGCGGTCCGTCGGGATGCCCATGAGGGCTGCAGCCTCCGGGTCGTAAGAAACGGCCCGTATCGCCCTGCCCACGCGCGTACGGCGAATGACGTAGACCAGCGCAATCGTCAGGAGGACCGCAGCTCCGAGCACGAGCAGCTGGCCGCTGCTGATGCTCACTTCAATGCCGAACGCCGCCCACCGGACCGACCCGCCGATACCGGAGACCTGATAGGCCCGGGGCGTTGCTCCGAAGAGCACCTGCCCCTGGTTCTCCAGAAGCAGGGAGATTCCGATAGCCGTAATGAGGGCGCTCAGACGGCCCCTGGAGGGTTCGAGACGTCTCCCAAGGGCAATGAAGAGCTTGCGGAGTACCGGCATCAGTACAATGAACGTAACTGCAAGTACAACCGCACTGGCGCTCCAGATCGTTAGCGGGGAGTGCGCCTCCAGCCACTGACCAAA
Source organism: Chthonomonadales bacterium (assembly GCA_038218705.1). Classification (GTDB taxonomy): domain Bacteria; phylum Armatimonadota; class Chthonomonadetes; order Chthonomonadales; family Chthonomonadaceae; genus JBBRJW01. The sequence continues at coordinate 759 of JBBRJW010000217.1, forward strand.
GAAGAGTGCGGCATAGAGCGCCCCAAAGAAGGCCCAGGGGCCGGCATCGCCCGCTCCGAGCCCGTTTCGGAGTGGGCGATACGCAAGCCGCTCTATGAAGGCGCCGAGAAGCGCGCATCCCACCATACAGAGCAGCAGCGCAATGGTCGCCTGCGCCGCGGGCGATACGTGCGGCGTAAGGGTCGCTACTGCAAAAAGCCCGACATAGGCTCCCACCATGTAGACGTCGCCGTGCGCGAAGTTGATAAACTTCAGCACGCCGTAGACCATCGTGTAGCCAACCGCAATGAGAGCGTATACGCTCCCCGTCTGGACGCCATTGATGAGCTGCTGCAGGAACAGTTGAAGCGGTTGCACCCGGCCCTCCTCGCCTCAGCTACTTTCCGCTCGCCATGGGATGGTCCGGGTCCGCGATTTCCGCTACCTTTACAAACTGCTTGTTCTTGATCCCAATCACAATAGCCGGCTTGCTCGCGTTGCGGTTGGCATCGATCGTAATCTTGCCGGTTACTCCCGGGAAGTCTTTCGTCGCCGCAATGGCATCGCGGATATCTCGCCTCTCAAGCGACTTGGCGCGGCCCATCGCGTCGAAAAGCAGCTTTGCCGCATCATAGCCAAGCGCAGCGAGTGCGTCAGGCTTATGCCCGAACCGGGCCGTATAGGTATCGACAAATCGCTTCACCGCCGGGTTCGGATCGTCCACCGCCATATGGTCGGAGAAGAAGCAGCCGTTGACGGCGTCGCCGCCGGTATCGAAAAGTGCCTGCGAATCCCATCCGTCCCCACCCAGCAGCGGCACAGTTATCCCGAGGTCGCGCGCCTGCTTCGCAATGGAGCCGGCATCCGAGTAGTATCCAGGGACGACGATTGCATCCGGGTGGCTCTGCTGGATGTTTGTCAGCGCGCCCTTGAAGTCTTTGTCACCACCGTTATACGACTGCTTGGCTACCACCTGGCCGCCCATCTTAACGAACGCGGTCTCAAAGTTGTCGCTGAATCCCTTGGAATAGGGAGATGCATTGTCGGTGAAGATCGCGACGCGCTTTGCCTTCACCCCGTCAAGTGCCCACCGCGCAACAACCGCTGCCTGAAACGGGTCGATGAAACAGACCCGGAAGATGTAGTCCCCCTTCTCCGTGACGGCCGGCTTCGTGGACGATGGCGAAATCATCGGCACGCCGCTCTTCTGACAGACCGGCGCGGCCGCAAGGCTGGAGCCGCTGGCAACCTCCCCCAGTATGGCGAGCACATGCTTGGTATCGATGAGGCGCGTGACCGCCGTCTCCGCTTTCGGCGAGTCGCTCTGGTCATCCTCGAGCGCGATCGCTATCTGCTTGCCGCGGACTCCCCCGGCCTTATTCTGCTCGTCCTTGGCCAGTTGAATGCCTTCGTCGGTCGACTTGCCGAACGTTGCCTCTTTGCCCGTGATGGAACCGTACTCGCCAATCACCAGCGCATCCGCCGGAGAGTTCGCGGTGCTGTCGCTGCCGGCCGATCCGCCTCCAGAAGGCGCATTCTTATCTTTACAGCCAGGAGCTGCAAAGCAGACAAGCCCCAGGATCGCAGCGGTTCCGAGCCGGTAGAGGCTCACTTGGAGATTCCGAGAATGGTTCATTGGAAAGTCAGCCCTTTCACTCGTCAATCGTTCGCCTGGTATATTCGCCGGCCAGGGCCGGCTGGTCACGCATCATCCGGGCGCTTAGCGCCTGGATGTGCCGTGGCTCAACGCCACAGCATCCGCCCACAATTGCCACACCCGCGCGGAACAGTTCCGCGCCAGCCTCAGCATACGCATCCGGCGTCAATAAGTACGAATCGCCCCCACCCCGTGTGGGTTGAGGCAGACCAGCACTCGGCTGCATAATGAGCGGAAGTTCGATACTATCGGAGAGCCTGCGGGCGAGGAGCGCAAATCCATCGGGGCCCTGCCCGCAGTTCGCGCCAATGAGGCAAGCGCCCGCTTCCGCCATCGCACGCGCGGCAGTGCGCGGGTCGCTCAGGTCGGCCATCCGATGATCAGGCCGAAAGTGGCAGGAGACCGCCAGTTCGGCGACTCCCCTACTCAAAACCGATCTGGCCGCCATCTGCATCTCGTCGACGCTCCCACAGGTCTCAATCAGCACAGCGGCGCAATGGAGCTCGAGTCCGTCCAGAATCCTGCGTCCAGAACCGCTCGCGAGTGCCCCGGGGTACACGCTTAGCAGTGGCACGCAGCCCGCCCGGTCCGCCGCATCGCGGGCGATGCGCCAGCCGGCCGTCACCGCATCCTGGTCCCGCTCCTGCCACAGGCCGAACGTGTTCGCGGTCAAGAGGCGCGCGCCGGCAGCAGCATACTCCTCGTGAACCGCTCGGACGGCCTCCGGGTAAGCTAGATTCGCGGCGAGAACGGCATCGATTGCGATGCCGCGGAGAACGAGCGCCGTGCCCATTGCCCCATCGGCGATCAATACTCGGCCGGCGGTTGTCTCGCCAAGCAGTCCGGCGAGCGTCGGGTTACCGGGCTGCATCGAGCATCGCCTGCCACAGATCCAGGCGTGTCACGCTTCCGACCAGCGCACCTCGATCATCGACAACAGGTGTCATCCAGAGTTCCCCGGAGGCCAGGATCTGTGCCGGTTCCTCAGCATCCGACTGGTCGCGCGCGCACATAACGGGCGAGGACATCATGTCCCGAATCACGGTTGCAGACCGCTCCGCAAGCCGGGCGGTTGCGGCAGAACTCAAACTCGGCGTCTCCTGCCCGCCGCCCAGCACACGCCTCACATCGCACTCCGCTACAATGCCTACTACGTGGCCTCTCTGGTCGACAATCGGCACCGAGCGCACCCGGTGAAGATCCATCAGATCGAGGATATAGCGCACTGTCTCATCGGCTGGAGCCGTAACGACATGAACCTTCATAAGCTCGCATGTCAGCATAGTACAGAAAGGATAGCACAATCACCATCCCTGACGACCATCGCTGATCCTCCACGCCGGTTCTCGGTCGACATTGCGCGGTCTCAAGTTGCGAGCACTACCCGCTCCATCCGCTCCTGCCCAATAGAGACCGATCGCGAAGTTCTTGCGCAGGAGCCGGCGGAACACGTGCACGCGGTGTGAGGGGGACACTATTTCGGGGTACTTCCTGTCCCACCATCTCTCTCGCCAGCGCTCATCCAGAATCACAACGTACACTGGTCGCGGCACGGCATCCCCAACTGGATCTCGATCGTTGCACAACTCCTCGATAACGTTTACGGCCCGGAAGTGATTGTTCATGCAGAGGCCCGGGGCTACCGCGCCGATAATGACGCTGCCAGCTGGAAGATGACGTTCAAGCCAGGCATCTGCCCCACACTGGCGGTAGGTAACGCTCCTCGCCCAATCGGTCAGCCAGATTGCATTCGTGACCAGCCAGAGCCCCACCACGAGCGCAGCAATCCGCTGCCCGCGGAAGAGGCGATCACGGCCGGTGGCGGCGCGCACGATGACGAGTGGTACAGTCGCAACGGCAGCGAGCAGAACGCGACATGGGCCCGCGTGCATCCAGGCTGCCTGGAGCACGTAGACTGAGACCGCGGCCGCCGTGGGCCAGAGCCCGCCGGGGAGACTCCCCGTTTCACTCCGGAGAAGGCACTCTACCCCGTAGGCCGCGAGAACGCAGAGCGGAGGCCAGAATATGACGTAGTACCTGCTGGGCGCATAGCTTATCGTGCACATCAGCAGCACGCCTGCTGCGAGCCAGAGCGCGCAGAAGTCGAGCAGCCAGCGGGCCTGACGATCTCTCTCCTTTCGGAGGGCGAAAAGCGCCAGGAGGCATCCTGCCATCTCGGCAGGCGCGTGCCGCATCAAGAAGGGACGAGCGCCTCGCTGATACCCTGCGAGCCCGAGGTAGATAGGGTGGAAGAGCCCGGGTAGCCCCGCCGGCAGCAGCTGGCGTGTCAGGTAGTAGTGGTTCACCCGCGCGAGCTCAATATGGTGCGGGAGATACCAGCAGGCAAAATAGATCGCCATCGTGCCCACGAGGCCGGCAGCCAGCGCCACGGCGTCCGCGGTCCACGCGCCCCGGCGCTTTAGAAGGATAAACGGTATCGGCAGTACGAACGCTGCCAGCCCTCGAGTCATGTAGACCGCGGCGAGCAGCACCCCGCAGCCCAGGAGGGCGCCCCGGGCCTGCGTCTGGAGATTGGTACCGGCCGAGGAGCGCTCGCCCTGAGCGCTCCTGTCACCCCGGTACGCCAGCTGCCATGCCCACAGCGAGCACACCAGAAGGAACGCTGCGGGGGTATCCATGAGGGCGAGCCGGCTGTAGAGCAGGCTGACATGACCGAGTGCCAGGAACAGCGTGGCCACCACGGCTGGCCGCTCGCCCAGCGCCCTGTGAACAGCATCGTAAAAGGGCGGCAGCATGAGCAGGCCGAGAACTATTGTAATACTGCGGGCCTGAATCGTTCCGACCCCAAATGCCCAAAAAACGCCCAACTGTACGACATGCAGCAGCGGCATAATGAGCGCGTTGTTAAACTGATCCGTCGAGAAACGACCAAACAGAACCACATTTCGCGCGTTGTGGATGTAGAACCCCTCGTCCGTCAAGAGCGCCGAACTCCACGAGAGCCGCGGATAGGCGTCCGACGTTGGCCAGACGACTCGCAGCGCCACGGCAGCAATCGCTGCCGCAGCGAGGAGAGCGATTCTCAATCGACCAGACGAGCAGTCGGTTGCGGCCGCAGGCTCTGTCATCTCTCTTGCCCTGGATGGACCGCGCTGCTACCCGGGCCGGATATCTTCCATCCGAGCCACGCTGCCGCAATTCCCAGGCACGCCAGCGTGATGTAGAGGCCCACATGGTAAACCGCCGGAGCATAGGTAAAGATGACCTGATGTCGGCC
>JBBRJW010000218.1:0-5628 GCA_038218705.1 Chthonomonadales bacterium
AGAATAGGGCCGGCTACCGGGGCCGGATAGGCCGTCCGCGGGCCCTTGATGGCGGCCCAGAGGATTCGGTTCAACTCCTCCGGCGGGCACCGGTCGTACTCCGAGAAATCCAGCCGCTTTGAAGCCCGGGCCAGTGCGCCCGCTGCCGGATTGGTGGCCGCGAGATCGGTGCGTGCCGCCAGAGCGACGTAGGGCTTCAGGTTCGCGTGGTCCGAGAAGCTGCGGACGAGCGGCGTTGCCCCGGCATCGTACTGCGACATCGGCGGCAGGCCGAGCGCCAGCTCCATTGTACGGAGAAACGACGATGTGGTGTAGAGAGTATGATCCACGAAATGCCTGCGGATGTACGGAGAGATCACGAGTCCAGCGGTACGATGTGCATCAACGTGATCCGGACCGGCCTGGGCATCGTCCTCTATCACGAAGATGGCTGTCGACGCCCAGAATCGGGAGTGGCTCACGGCATCGACGATGCGGCCCAGGCCCACGTCGTTGCTCGCGACTGCCGCCCAGGGAGTGGGTCGATTTGGAGTAAGTCCCACCGTATGGTCCTCGCCCAGGGACATCACCATGTAGTTAGGCCAGGCCCCGGCCGCCTCCGCAGCATGCAGCTCTTCGATAAAGGCGTCGACCTTCTGATAATCCCGACCGTGGTTCGTGCGGCCCGCCAGCTCCCACTTCAGGCTGACATGCCCGACTAGATTGGGCGAACCCGAGGTGGCCACAGGCGCGCTCTCCTTGTCGGAGTGGAAGCTCGTGAACTCCCCGTAGGTGCGATAGGCGAGCCCGGCTCTGGCGCATGCATCCCAGAGATAGCCGCCCGCAGGGACAGTGACGCCCTCACTACCAGGGGCATCGCCGCGGGAGGGTGTGGCGTAGTTTGCGGGGTAGACCTTCTCTGTCCAGTCGCTGCAGAGCGCTGCATTGCACCACTGATGCCCGTCCTCGGATACTTCGCCGTTGCAGTAGAGGTTGTCAAGCAGCACGAATTCACGGGCCAGAGCATGGTGGTTTGGCGTCACCTTTTCGCCGAACAGACAGAGGCCGGGATCCCCGTTTCCCTCCTTGATGTCGCCGAAAATCTGGTCGTACGTCCGGTTCTCCTTGATAATGTAGAGGACGTGCTCAATGGGCGACTTCGTGCCGACCTTCGACGGGATGACGGTGCGGATCCCCTGCTCTGCCGTCTCCGTCAGCAGCTCGTCGCGATACGGACAGCCGGACATCACCTGATGGGTATAGCGGGCGAGCTGCTCGTCACCGGGCATGTCGATCACGGAGATGGAGCCGCCAAGGAGCGAGCAGATGTAGTCGAACTCGATCCGGGAGTCGTGCGCGGGCCCGTACGATTCGCCCGGGCGGTTGTAAATGTCGAGGCCCACCCCGCCGCCGACTCGCGGATAGCTGGGTCGGCTCTGTAATCCCTTGCCGCAGCCGACGAAGAGCTTTCTCCCATTGGCCGAGACTGCGACGCTCGTGGGATACCAGCCGGTCGGAATGAACCCGAGGACACGGCTCGCGCTCGGCGCGGAGACGTCTATCACGACTACGTCGTTGTTGTCGCCATTGGTGACGAAGAGCTTCTTCCCATCCGGACTGAGCGCAAGCGCGTTGGGGGTGCTGCCGGCCGGGGCGCGGGGCGTGAGAGCGGTGCGTATGGTTTCGGTCACTGCGCGGGTCTCACCGTCGATCACACTGACGCTATTGGAACCCGAGTTGACCACAAATGCGCGGGACCCATCGGCGCTGAAGAGGATCGCCATCGGCTGAGTTCCAACCGGAACATCGCCCTCCTTCGCCAGTGTCTCGCTGTTGAAACAGGATACCGTTCCGCTCCCCTGGTTGGTTACCCAGGCTTCGCTGTGGTGCGGGCGGATTGCGATCGCGTTGGGATGGTCGCCGCACTTTGCCGTAAGCAGGAGCTTTCCGCTGGCGGGCTCCAGGGCGAGCAGCTCACCGGCCGTGTTATTGAGCGCCAGAAGTGTCTTGCCATCGGGTGCGAAGGCCAGCCCTGCAATCCACTCGTGGGAGGCGTCCTTTCGGTTCGGCATAAAGGCCGGATTGTTCCCTTTCAATCCAGCAACCAGCAGAGGCGGCTCCGCTGTCAGCTCGCCTCCGTGCGCCGCGTATCGGTATTTCCAGATCAGGTCGCGTCCACCGCCGGAGACATAGAGGGCGTCGCCTCCGGGCCCGAATGTCATCCCCTGCCATGCCTGATCGATCCCCTGGCTCATCTGGAGCTGCTCATCGCCGGTGTTGATCGCGAGCACGCGGCAGGGGGCGTAGCCGCCGGTCGCAACCAGGAGAAAGCGCCCGTCCGGCGACAACTGCATGCTGAGGGGCATATCACCTGTAGCGATCTGCCTTCCGGCCGGGTGGAGCACCCAGCCGCTCGGCAGCAGCGTGCCGGATGGCGCGGCGTGCGGAAGATCGACGCGCGCGCGGGCCGTGGCAGCGAGCTCCCGCTGCTCCGCCGCAGTGAGCCCGACGGCGGCGAGAACGAGCAGGCCAGCAGCGAGGAGGCGCAGGGTCTTCATGGTGCGGTTTCCTATCTCTCCAGCGGGAGCGGTGCAGCCCGTCGCGAAGCAGATCGTCGCCCAGACAGGCAGATAGGGGATTGTACCCGCAGGTTCTAATCAACTACACCCCCGTCAGAAACAAAAGTGATGAATCGGGAACGACCGGCGAAGTCTCTCGCTGGCAGATTGGGCCCACGGGTTTGCCCATGAAGCCAGCTTATGCCCCCTGTAATCGAACCGCGCACCAATACGCGGGTTGTGAGCACGAATTCGGGTAGGAGATCGTGAATAAGAAGGTGAAACGTTCAGATGGATCGGGTGTCACACAGGCCATCAGGAGGCTGATCCCATGCGCCAGCAACCCGCACGCATTCTTATGCCGATTATTCTCATCGCCGTCCTGTTCGAGAGCGCGCCGATATGCGCGAGAGCCGCCGGCGCGGCAGCCGCAGCAACAGGCGGTTACACGATCGACTGGACGACCGCTCGCAAGTTCTGGTCCTTCCAGCCCGTCTCTGATCCAAAGCCACCGGTCGCCGCGCCCGGCGCTCGGGCTGCGAACCCCATTGACGCATTCGTGGAAGCGGGCCTGCGCGCCCACCACCTTACTCCCGCGAAGCCGGCGGATCGTCGGACGCTGCTGCGCCGCGCCACCTACGACCTCACCGGCCTGCCGCCCACCCCGGAGGAGCTGAGCGCGTTCCTGGGCGACAAATCGCCGAATGCGTTCGCGAAGGTGGTCGATCGCCTCCTCGCTTCGCCCCAGTACGGAGCGCAGTGGGGGCGCCACTGGCTCGACCTTGTGCGATACGCAGACACGTCCGGCTGCAACTCCGACTTCCCCGTTCCGAGCGCCTATCTCTACCGCAACTACGTTGTGGATTCCTTGAACGCCGATAAGCCGTACAATCGATTCATCGAGGAGCAGCTCGCCGGCGACCTTCTGCCGGCCACGACCGAGCCAGCGCGCCGCCAGCAGACCATCGCCACGGGTTACCTCGCCATCGCACGCCGGTTCGGATCCCAGGCAAACGAGTTCCACCTCACAATGGAAGATGCGATCGATAACCTGGGCAAGACCTTTCTTGGCCTCAGCGTGAGCTGCGCCCGCTGCCATGACCATAAGTTTGATCCGATCCTGCAGAAGGACTACTACGGCCTCTACGGCATTCTAAACAGCGCGCGCTATGCCTTCCCTGGCACCGAGGTGCTGCGCCATCCGAAGGACTTCATACCGCTCGGCGGCCCGGAGGCCGCTGCGACCCAGCAGAAGTACGACGATGAGATGTCGACACTCGATCGAAAGATCAAGAACCTTCGGGATGAGCGGCTGCGAGCCGAAGCGGCTGCCGCGCATAAGGGCGGGTCAGCAGCCGCACCCACGGCAGGGCGAACGGTAGCGGAGATCGATCGCGACATCGCTGCGGGAGTAGCGCGTCAGGCCGAGCTCGACCAGAACCCGCCGAAGGTGGAGAAAGCCTACGCCGTCACCGAGGGCACTATTGCCAACGCAAAGATCCAGATCAAGGGCGATCCGGGCCATCCTGGCGATGAAGCGCCGCGCGCCTTTCTACAGGTTCTGGGCGGACAGACTCTGCCGCCAGACGAAAAGGGCAGCGGTCGGCTTGAGCTGGCACGGTGGATTACCGATCCGAAGAACCCACTGACGGCACGGGTAATGGTGAACCGTATCTGGCAGTTCCACTTCGGTAAGGGGATTGTTCAGACCCCGAGCGACTTCGGATCCCGCGGCAAGCGCCCGACTCACCCGGAGCTGCTCGACTATCTCGCCAGCAGGTTCGCCGCGAGTGGCTGGTCGCTCAAGTCGATGCATCGCCTGATGATGCTCTCGAGGACCTATCAGCAGTCGAGCGAAAGCGATTCAAAGAATGCAGCGCTCGACACCGAAAACGACCAGCTCTGGCGCTTCGATCGCCGCAGGCTGAGCGCCGAAGAGATCCGCGACAGCCTGATGGCCGTTGGCGGGACGCTCGATTTGACGCAGGGCGGGCCACACCCCTTCCCGCCGGAGACGGACTGGCACTACACACAGCACGTGCAGTTCGTGGATGTCTACCCGACCAATCGCCGCTCGATCTATCTGATCCAGCAGCGAATCAAAAAGCATCCCTTCCTGGAGGTATTCGACGGCGCGGATGCCAACAGCACTTCGCCGGATCGCCCCATCAGTACGACCCCTATTCAGGCGCTCTTCATGATGAACGATCCGTTTGCCAACGCGCAGGCGACGGGCCTCGCCACCCGCGTGAGCCGTGCGGCCGCCTCGGAATCAGGACGGATCGAGGCTGCCTACCAGCTCGCCCTGGGTCGCTCGCCGCAGCCGGATGAGGCTGCCCTTGCCCACCGCTACCTTGCCCAGGTGAAATCCGACTATGAACGGCTGCCGGTAACCACGGTGGCATCTGCTCCGGCCCCTGGCGCCCCCGCGCCTGATGCGGCGGCGCACGCGCTTGCGAGTTATTGCCGGATGCTGCTGAGCAGCAACGAATTCATGTTTCTCGATTGAGCGGACAGTTGGCCTGAACAGGGAGCACCAGTATGAACGAAAACCAGGGAATATCGCGGCGCGCGGCGCTCCGATCGCTCGTCGGCGGCTCCATGCTCATGCCGGGCTTGCTCAGCGCGCTGCTGGCCGAGGAGTCGCGAGCGGACGCTGTGAACCCACTCGCCCCGCGCCCGGGCCATTTCGCCGGCCGCGCAAAGAACGTGATCTTCATGTACATGCCGGGCGGGGTCTCCCATATGGACTCATTTGACCCGAAACCAAAGCTGAAAGCGGACGCCGAGGCGGACGCCAAAACGGGGAGCACCCGCCGCCTGCTCCGGCCGAACTGGGACTTCAAACACGGCGGCACATGCGGGACGGAAGTGAGCGACCTCTTCCCTTATCTGCGTGATTGCGTCGACGACATGTGCATTATCCGCTCCATGCGCACCGACCATAACGATCACTTCCAGGCGACGCTCGGCATTCATACCGGCTCGGTCACGGTCAAGCGGCCCTCAATCGGCTCATGGGTGAGCTATGGCCTCGGAACCCTGAATCAGAATCTCCCCTCCTTTGTAGTGCTTGCGCCAAAGCTGCCTT
>JBBRJW010000219.1:0-5621 GCA_038218705.1 Chthonomonadales bacterium
CGCTCTCGTCGGGATGTCCAAAAGCGAAAAGAGCTCTGATCTTACAATCCAGCGGGTCGAAGGGAGAGTGACGGCGATCAATAGAGCACCTGAAATGATGCAGAGCGCGGACTTTCGGGTGAGGGCCAACGTTAGTGCCTCCTGAGGCCGCCCACGGGGAATGGCGACCTGCTTGCCGGGTTGCGCCTTCATTCGCGGTAAGAGGGCAACATCCTGCGGAAACGGGCAGATTCTATCGGGAGAGGCGGTCCGCTTCCTGGTAGGTGACCAGTGCGATGTCGGGCCGGCGAGCCCGGGCGTTGACTGCAGGATCGAGGAGGGCGGCGAGCTCCACGTCGCGCACGCAGCCGTGCGCCTCGGGAAGTGGCCGCGCGTGGGGAGCGCCGGGATGGTAGTAGATCTCGCTCACCGGCGCTTCGAGACGGTCCAGGAGGCGCAGCGTATATCCCGCGGACATGTCGCCGGTCTGGTAAGTGCCGTACACCCGGCCGCAGACGAAGAAGGGCCGTCCGTCGGCCGCCCGCCGCCCGCGGAGCTGCCGAAGGCAGCGCCGGCACAGGAGCTGGAGGAAGAGCGTCGCCACGGTGTTAAGGGGCGGGGTATCGCCGCCAGCCAGCCGGTGCCGCTCCAGACTCTCGCGCGGCAGCCGGATGCGGCGCACGCCGTGCTCCTGGCAGAGGTCGAGGAAGATGGACCACACTGCCGGGTGGAGGTGGAAGTGCTGGTGGCCGTCTGCGTGCGACCAGTCGAGGCCGGTCGCCGCGAAGCGCGCGAACTGAGCCGCCATCTCGCGGCGCAGCTCCTCTCGGGCGCTGCGGCTTGCAGCGTAGTGGAGCCCGGTGAGGAACGGATCTCGCCCGAACTTGCCGGAAGCGCCTGCGATATGTGGGATCTTCGCGGGGGGCAGCAGCGCGCGGTCATAGGTGGTCGCAACGTGGAGGCCAACGCCGAGGGTTGGCGTCGACCGCGCCATCGCAACGGCTTCATTGAACCCGGGCTCCGCGACCATCAGGGAGGCACTTGTGAGGATACCGTCCCGATGGGCCCGGAGCACGGCCGCGTTAACCCGCGATGAGTAGCCGAAATCGTCGGCGTTAACAATTACGAGTCGCCTCATGGGCGGGGTGCTGCCTCCCGGCTTTCAAATGGGGTTTCGGTGAACTGCGTCGCTACCGATAACGGATCAATTGGCTTCTCACCGGTTATCAGGCGCGCGCCACGGCCGAAGGTGATGTAGGCCCAAGCCCACTGCATAATCACCAGCAGTCGGTTGCGGAACCCGATCAGGTAGAAGATATGGATTCCGAGCCAGAGTACCCAGGCCACAAACCCGGCAAGGTGGATGCCGTTCGCATCGAGCACTGCGAAGGCGCGCCCCACGGTCGCCAGATTGCCCTTATCCGTGTAAGCGAACGGCTGTGGCGCCCGCCTGCCCAGGATCCGATTACGAATGAGGCGAGCAACGTAGCTTCCCTGCTGAATTGCAACCTGGGCCACGCCCGGAAGCGGCTTGCCCCCCTGCTCATAGCGCATGGTGTCGCCGATCACGAAGATCTCGGGCGATCCCGGCACGGAGAGGTCGGTGCCGACCAGCACGCGGCCCGCCCGGTCGGCCTCTGCGCCAAGCCACTGCGCGGCTGCCGACGCTCGCACTCCAGCCGCCCATATCACATTCTTACATGCAATGCGCTCGCCCGCGACGATCACCCCTTCCGCGTCAATCGATTCTACCGCGGTACCGGTGCGGATCTCCACCCCGAGGCGGCGCAGCTCGCCAGCGGCCTGCTCCGAGAGCTCCTCTGGAAACGAGGAGAGAATGCGGGGGCCGGCCTCAACAAGAAGCACGCGGGTGGCGGTCGGGTCGATGTAGTGAAAGTCCTTCGCGAGCGCAGTGTGCGCAAGCTCCGCTATCGCACCGGACATCTCCACGCCCGTGGGGCCTGCGCCGACGAGCACAAAGGTGAGCAGAGCCGCGCGCCGCGCCATGCTCGCCTCCAGGTCGTGCACCGAGGAGGCGTGGAGCATCTCCATCTCCATCTCGGCGGCCTCGAAGGCGAGGAGGATGTCCCGGCGGATCTGAGTAGCCTGCGGAATGGATTTCAGGCCGGGGGCGTGCTTTGCCCACTCGTCATGGCCGAAGTAGCTATCGCGCGCGCCAGTTGCGAGGATGAGATAGTCGTAATCCAGGCAGTCCGGGCCCATCCAGACCCTCCTGGCGGCCCGGTCGATGCCGGTGACCTCAGCCATTAAGACTTCCGCGTTGGCTTGACCTCCCAGTATGGACCGGATCGGCGTGGCGATCTCGGCCGGCGAGAGGCCAGCGGTTGCAACCTGATAGAGCAGCGGCTGAAAGAGATGGTGATTGCTCTTGTCAACCAGCGTAACGCGGACCGGGGCTTTCGCGAGCGACCGAGCCGCGCGCAATCCGCCAAAGCCACCTCCGACTATAACAACATGGGGAATCCCCTGCCGATCGTCATGTTTCATCCTGGCTAATCCTCCCGGCGCTTATAGGGCGCCCAGTCCTGACCTTACGGCCCACCCGTCAGATCCACTTTGTGCTTTTTTTCACGGTGTCACTTCATTGTACGAACGAGTAATCCGAAGGGTGGCATCCTCAGGGGGAATTCATCGGCGCCGACGCACCGGATACAGCTTCAGGGCCCCTGGTCCGCTCTCCCCTGAACCGGCTCGCCAGCGAATGTGGGAGGCAGCTTTGCGGTGCGGTCCATCGCGCAGGCGCAGAACCTGAGATCATTTTAAGGATAATCCCTCATTACCATTGACTCTCTGCCCTCGACATAGTATGCTTAGTGTGACGTGAGCAACAGCAGAACTAGTGACCCCCGCTGGCAGTACCTGTTATCCCTCTGTCTAACCGCTTAATCCACCGTATGAAGCGTCGCTATCCCCGTAGCAAGCGCGCTACAGGTCCTGCCCGCCGAGGCAGAAGGAGTCCAGATTATATCCCGTGCGAAGCGAGGGTTCACCCTCATCGAGCTGCTGGTTGTTATCGCGATCATTGCTATTCTGGCTGCGATCCTCTTCCCGGTCTTCGCGAAAGCTCGCGAGAAGGCCCGCCAGGCCAGCTGCGCATCCAACCTCAAGCAGATTGGGCTCGGCTTCGCTCAGTACGTGCAGGACTACGATGAGAAGTATCCCTTTTCAAACGCCAACAACGGTGATCCCATTAAGGCCAACCATGCCAATTGGCCCTCCGAGATCTATGCATACGTCAAGAACCTGCAGGTCTACCGCTGTCCGGACGATTCTTCGACCAACGGCTGCAGCTACCTCGGCAACAACAAGCTCGATCAGGTCGCGATGGCGCAGATTCCGAAGGTCTCGGAATTCGTCCTTGTAGATGACGGGAGCCAGGGCGGCAATCCTGGTGGTAACACGGGTGACGACCATCACATGGCGAACCTCGCAACGTTCAATGGCCTCAACGCCGACTACACCATCTGGGACTCAACCAGCCGCCAGACTGACCCGGGAAATGGCATGCCTCGCCACAGCAACGGGATGAATATCATGTTCGCGGACTCACATGTCAAGTACCGCGGCGGCATCCAGCACCTGTACAATGGCGGCGACAAGCCCCAGACGGCGCGGGACCTGCAGGGCGCTGTCGACTTTCCGGGCGGCGTCTGCCTCGGTCAGGATGGCACCAACTGCCCGGGCACCGCTACCTGGAACCCCAACGACTGATTGCCAGCGCGGTTGATGCGTGCTGAAGGCCAATGCCCCGGATGTATTTCGCATCCGGGGCATTAGCCTGTCACATGTTGGCGCCGTACTCACTGCCACCGACCGCACGCGGCCTAAAATATATTTAAGGTTTTGACCATCTGCTATTGACACTCCTCTGTCATTAGCTGTACCATATGATGGACGCCGTCAACCAGCGTGCGGCGTATAACAGGATAGCTCTGGCGTGAGTCAGCCGTATACCCTGGCGCCTTACCGGAATCACATTTCAGTCATCGTAACCGTTTCGACCCCTGGAGGCTCCCTTATGACCCGTGCGAAGCGAGGCTTTACCCTCATCGAATTGCTCGTCGTTATCGCGATTATCGCCATTCTGGCAGCGATCCTCTTCCCTGTATTTGCCAAGGCCCGTGAAAAGGCCCGCCAGGCGAGCTGCGCATCCAACCTGAAGCAAATTGGACTAGGCTTCGCGCAGTACGTGCAGGACTTCGATGAGAGATTCCCGTACACAAACAACGGCGGTTCGCAGTACTGGCCGACGGAAGTCTACCCCTATACCAAGAGCTACCAGATCTTCCGCTGCCCGGACGATTCGACGACCAATGGCTGCAGCTACCTCGGCAATAACCAGTATAGCGCCATTGCGATCGCCCAGGTGCCGAAGGTGGCCGAGTTCATTATGGTGACCGACGGCAACGCCAATGGCAACCCCGGCGGCAACACCGGTGATGGTCACCATATGGCGAACACCGGTAACTTTAACGGCATCAACGCCGATTACACAATGTGGGATGCGACGGCGCGCATGACTGACCCGAACAATGGCATGCCGCGCCATAGTGGCGGCATGAACGTTCTCTACTGCGACTCGCATGTAAAGTATCGCGGCGGCATCCAGCATAACTGGGGCACCGGCAACAACACACTGACCGCTCAGGACCTTGGGGGCGCGCTCGACTGGCGCAATGGAATGTGCCTGAATCAGGACCCGGCCAGCCTGGACACCTCCTCGTGCCCGAACGGCGACGGAGCATGGCGAACTGACCGCTGACCTGAGCCCTTAACGTGGCTTGAGGGCCCCGGATGCATCGGCATCCGGGGCCCTTTTTTGTTGATGCCGCGTGAAAGCTAAAAAGGCCGAGCAATGGCAGCTCATCGTTTTCAGCTTCGGCCATCGCAGCGCATTCCGGGCGATCAGAACCGCCAGCCCGGTACACAGCGGCGCAAGGTCACCCCGGCGCGACCGCCCGGCGTGGGGTCCGGCGGCTTACCGTACGGATGGATCGCCCTCTGTAAGCGTGATTATTCGATCGCAGTCGACCCCCGGGTAGTGCCCCACGCTGCCGGAAGGCCACGTGATCGTCAGGTCGACCCTGCGGACGATTCCCAGGCCAAAGTGGACGCGCTTGTCTGACGCCGACATATAGGAGCCATCCACGGCGGGCCTCCTCAGCCACTTCTGACCCCCGGATTCGGCCAGAACGAGTGCGCCGATGCCATCGCGATTGGACTTCGTCCCCACCAGCCGTACCAGCAGCCAGTGCCCGGCCGTCTCCGTCTCGTTGTGCAGCAGCAGAGGCGCGCCTTCGCTATCCACGACCACGGCATCCATCTTGCCGTCGTTGTCATAGTCGCCGATTGCCAATCCTCGTCCGACAATCCCTTTCGAGAGATCCGGCCCCGCCGCGCCTTTCACCTCGTGGAATGCCTTGCCCTGTTCGTTCATAAAGAGCTGCGTCGGCTGCCGGTACATCGAGCCGCTGCGCGCGAGCGGAGTCATGGGCTTTCCCATGTGCTTGAACACTGCGGAATCGAATTCGAAAACGTTGTCGGCAATCTGTCCGTTCGACAGCAGAATATCGATCCATCCATCGTTATCGACGTCGATCCACTTTGCGCCAAAGGTGACA
>JBBRJW010000220.1:0-5619 GCA_038218705.1 Chthonomonadales bacterium
GTCCGGAACATCTTTGCGCTCACCAGCCTGCTGGAGCGCCATAGCATGGAGGTTCTCTACGCCGAGAATGGAAAGGATGCGCTTGTTATTCTAGCGAACACTCCTTCCATCAATGCCGTCTTGATGGATGTGATGATGCCAGAGATGGATGGCTTGGAGACGATGCGGGCAATTCGCGCAAACGCAGCGTGGGCCGAACTCCCGATCGTTGCGCTCACCGCCAAAGCGATGCGCGGGGATCGCGAGCAGTGTATTGAGGCCGGGGCTTCGGACTACATCGCGAAGCCGGTGGACACCGAGCAGCTCCTCTCGCTGCTGCGAGTGTGGCTCTATCGATAGCAAACCTTTGAGAGGCGGCAACCCTGGAGATGAAGTCAGCGAATACTGTCGTCGCCCCTGCCCTCGACGATCAGGAACTGGAGGCGCTCGAAATTGAGCTGCTGCTGGAGGCGATCTTTCGCCGACATGGCTACGACTTTCGGGGATATGCTCCGGCCTCCCTGAAGAGGCGTATCCGGAGCTTCTTAGGGAAGGAAGGCCTTCAGACAGTCTCGGCCGCGCAGGAGCGGCTTCTTCGCGATCGAGATTGTTTCAATCGGCTGCTGCTCGCCATTTCGGTCAACGTCACGTCGTTGTTCCGAGATCCTGAGTTCTTCCTTGTCTTTCGGGAGCAGGTAGTGCCCATGCTCAGAACCTACCCGTTTCTGCGCATCTGGCACGCAGGCTGCTCTACCGGCGAGGAGGTCTACTCCATGGCAATCGTGCTGCAGGAAGCAGGGCTCTACGACCGCTGCCGTATCTACGCTACAGATATGGACGAATCGGTGCTTCGTCAAGCACGGGAGGGGATCTTTCCACTCGATGCCACTCTGCAGCACGCTGAGAACTACGTCCGGGCAGGTGGAACCGGATCCCTCTCAGACTACTACACCTCTGGTTACGGTCATGCTCTTTTTCGGAGCTCGCTGCGCGACAATACCGTGTTCTCGCAGCACAATCTGGTAATGGACGGCTCGTTTAACGAGTTCAACGTAATCTTCTGCCGCAATGTAATGATCTACTTCGGCAAGGCGGTGCAGGATCGCGTACACACTCTGCTTTACGAGAGCCTGGCGCTCTTTGGGATTCTCGCGCTCGGCGCCAAGGAGACGCTGCGGTTTACGCCGCATGAGCGGGCCTTCTCCCAGCTTGCCGTGGGTCAGAGGATCTACCGGAGGGTGCAGTGATGCCCTTGGAAGGGTCCAGGGCTCTGGCTCGCTGCAGCGGACTGGTGGTGATCGGCGCGTCGCAGGGTGGCCTGACAGCTATTGAGACTCTGCTGGAAGGCATTGGCCCGAGCTTCCCACTGCCCATAGTGAT
This sequence comes from Chthonomonadales bacterium, assembly GCA_038218705.1. GTDB lineage: Bacteria > Armatimonadota > Chthonomonadetes > Chthonomonadales > Chthonomonadaceae > JBBRJW01. The sequence continues at coordinate 1,360 of JBBRJW010000220.1, forward strand.
CGCGCAGCACCGAAGTGCACTCTCAAGTGAGTCGATGCTCTGCGGAGCGATACAGCGACGCTCACCACTGCCCGTAAGCGAGCCTTGCGACAAAGAGCAGATTGCTCCAGGGCGGATCTATGTGGCTCCGGCCGATTACCACTTGCTCGTGGACCCGGACGGTCTGGCACTCTCCACGGAGGGGCCAATCTCGTACGCCCGCCCCTCCATTGATGCGCTCTTCTCCTCGGCGGCTGACCAGTTCGGGCCGAGCCTTATCGGGGTGATTTTGACCGGCGCGAATTTCGACGGCGCCCGTGGCGCAGCCGACCTTAAGGCCCGCGGGGGCTACTTGATTGTACAGGCGGTGCAAACGGCGGAGGCTGCCGCCATGCCGCGAGCAGCGATTGCCGCCACCACGCCAGACGAGATCCTGCCGCCGAACAAGATCGGATCTGCCCTCCTACGGCGTGCGGCACTTCAGAAAGGATCGATCCTTTGCCCATGACGGCAGCGACCCCGACTGCAAGTACGGATCCCCCGCTCGACCGGAGGATGCGGATACTGCTCGTCGATGACCGGGCCGAGAATCTCCTCGCCCTCGAGTCAATCCTCGGGGGCCTTGGTCAGATTCTGGTGCGCGCGAGCTCTGGTAGAGAAGCTCTCCGCCGTGTTCTCGAGGACGAGTATGCCGTAATACTCCTCGACGTGCAGATGCCCGAGATGAATGGCTTCGAGACTGCACAGCTCATCCGCTCGCGCGAGCGCTCCCAGCATACTCCCATTCTATTCCTCACAGCGATCGACAAGAGCCAGAACCATGTGTCGCGCGGCTACTCTGTCGGAGCGATAGACTATATCTTCAAGCCGTTCGACGCCGATGTTCTGCGGGCAAAGGTGAGTGCGTTCGTGGAACTCGCACGCGCGAATGAGGCGCTGCGTGAGGAGATCCACCGCCGCAAGGAGGCCGAAGAGACGGTTCGCCGACTCAATGCGGATCTGGAACGCCGGGTGACCGAGCGCACCGCAGAACTTGAGCGCACCAACAACCGGCTGGCGAAGGAGATAACAGAACGACTCAGGGCTGAAGCGAGCGTTCGCACGCTGAACGACCGACTGCAGCGAGCCATGACGGAGACACATCACCGAGTCAAGAATAACCTGCAGATCATTGCGGCAATGCTCGATATGCAGCTTATGAGCGAGGGCGCATCCGTGACGTTCGAGGAGATCCGTCGGCTGGGCAGCCACGTGCGCACGCTCGCGGCCGTCCACGATATTCTCACGCAGCAGGCCAAGGCGGATGGCGAGGCGCACTGGGTTTCGGCGCGTGCAATGCTCGACCAGCTGCTTCCCATGCTGCAGGAGACAGCAGGGGGCCATCGTATACGCTTCGAGCTCTCCGAGGGCCTGGTAACGGCCCGTCAGGCGACCTCCCTCGCCCTGGTTGTGAACGAACTCGTTAGCAACGCGCTCAAGCATGGGCGCAGTTCCGTCGACGTCTCTCTTGACCTGGTGCCGTCGCCTGCCCGTCTGGAAGTCTGTGACGACGGACCTGGCTTCCCGCCAGGGTTTGACCCAGTTGTCGCCTCCAATACCGGCCTCGACCTCGTTCGCACCCTCGCTGAGTGGGACCTTACTGGAGAGGTGCAATTCGAGAATCGCCCCGAAGGCGGAGCATGCGCTCGCATCATGTTCCCACTCGCAGCAGCAGCCGAATAGACCCACTCCGCCCGCCCTGAAGTCCTCAGCACGTGAGTGATGACCGCGCCCGCCCGGAGTGCCGGCCTGCGTTCCGCTCCGTCCGCTCCGCATCAGCGCGTCCGCCGTGGCGGCCGTGGCGGCCGTGGCGGCCGTATGCACTGCGGCTCAGGCTGCGAATCTCGCATCGACCCCGCATCCCGTACCCGGTCTGTGCCATCCCGGTCCGGAGCCCGCCCGGTTGCTCAGGCTCCCGTTTTGCGGCCTTACGAGAAGGCAAGACGGAGTCAAATAGGGCGTCTCCTGACAATCCGCCGAACGGGGGATGTAAATATTCGGGGAATCCCCTAAGCTAGAAGCATCACATAAGGAAATCTTTCCGCGCCGCAGGCGATCACAGCGCCTCGAAAACGCGATGAAGCCACCCGCTTCCAAGCGTGCGAATCGGAGAGATGCCCTGCGATAACAGCATGGCATGAGGGACCTTCTATGACACGCAAGCGTGTAACGATTGATGGAAACGAAGCCGCGGCATACGTCGCCTTTAAGACCAATGAGGTCATTGCAATCTACCCGATCACTCCGTCCACACCTATGGGCGAGCTATCGGATGCATGGGCAGCGGCTGGGCAGCGAAACCTCTGGGGTGACATCCCGCTAATTCAGGAGATGCAGTCTGAAGGCGGAGCGGCCGGAGCGGTACATGGCGCACTCCAGACAGGCTCTCTGACAACCACCTTTACGGCGAGTCAGGGCCTGCTCCTCATGATTCCCAATATGTTCAAGATTGCTGGCGAGCTAACCAGCGCAGTCTTCCACATAGCGGCCCGGTCCCTCGCGACCCAGGGCCTTTCGATTTTTGGGGACCATAGCGACGTGATGGCGTGCCGGGCTACCGGATGGGGAATGCTCTTCAGCAACTCCGTTCAGGAAGCCATGGACATGGCGCTCATCGCCCAGGCATCCACACTGAAGGCGCGCGTGCCGTTCCTCCACGCATTCGACGGGTTCCGAACCTCCCACGAAGTCGATAAGATCGAGCAGCTCTCCGACGACGACATCCGAGCGATGATCAATGAAGAAGATGTGCGCGCCCACCGGATGCGCGCCCTCTCTCCAGATCGGCCCGTGATGCGGGGCACTGCCCAGAACCCGGATGTATACTTCCAGGCGCGCGAGACCGTTAATCCCTTCTATCAGGCGACTCCCAACCTCGTGCAGGCTGAGATGGACCGCTTTGCGTCGCTCACCGGCCGGTCCTACCACCTGTTCGACTACGTTGGCGCTCCCGACGCTGAGCGCGTGGTCATCCTGATGGGCTCCGGCGCAGAGACAGCCGAAGAGACCGTGCAGTACCTTCTCGCCAAGGGCGAGAAGGTTGGCATGGTTAAGGTTCGCCTCTACCGGCCCCTCGACATGAGCGCCCTCCTGGCATCGCTTCCGAAGTCTGTCAAGGCGATCGGCGTCCTCGACCGAACCAAAGAGCCCGGCGCAGCCGGCGAGCCGCTCTATCAGGACATTGTCACCAGCCTCGCTGAGGCCTTCGGCCAGGGACAGGCTCCGTTCGCCTCTTTCCCGAAGGTGATCGGCGGCCGCTACGGCCTCTCCTCCAAGGAGTTCACGCCGAGCATGGTCAAGGCGGTCTTCGACGAGCTCTCAAAGGATCGCCCGAAGAACCACTTCACCGTTGGAATCAATGACGACGTAAGCCACACAAGTCTTGACTACGACTTCGATTTCAACCTGGAATCACCCGATATGGTGCGCGCCGTCTTCTGGGGCCTCGGCTCCGACGGAACCGTCGGCGCAAATAAGAACTCCATCAAGATCATCGGCGAGGAAACAGACAACTACGCTCAGGGCTACTTTGTGTACGACAGCAAGAAGTCCGGCTCCGTAACGGTGTCGCATCTCCGCTTCGGCCCCAAGCCGATTAAGTCCACCTATCTGGTCCAGAAGGCCTCGTTTGTAGGGGTCCATCAGTTCGAGTTTCTCGATCACTTCCCGGTACTCGACCTCGCGGAGCCCGGCGCAACGGTGCTGCTCAACACTCCGTACGCGCCTGAACTCCTCTGGGACGAGCTTCCCCTGCGGGTTCAGCAGCAGATCGTAAGCCGCAAGATCAAGCTCTACACGATCGACGCCTACAGCGTTGCGAAAGCTACGGGGATGGGTGTTCGCATCAATACGATTATGCAGACGTGCTTCTTCGCGATCAGCGGCGTCCTTCCGCGTGATCAGGCAATCGACCAGATTAAGTACGCCATTAAGAAGACATACGGCAAGCGGGGCGAAGCGGTCGTTCAGAAGAACTATGCAGCGGTCGATGAAGCTCTTGCTCACCTGCACGAAGTGGAAGTGCCCAGCACCATACGGACCGCCACTCCGGCCGATGACGAAGTGCCAGTCGTGCCAATAACCGCGCCGGAGTTCGTTCGCAACGTTACCGCCGAAATCATAGCGGGACGCGGCGACCTTCTCCCTGTCAGCGCGCTTCCGGTCGATGGCACCTACCCCACTGGCACCACCCAATACGAGAAGCGCAACATTGCGCTCGAAGCGCCTGTCTGGGAGCCCGAC
>JBBRJW010000221.1:0-5614 GCA_038218705.1 Chthonomonadales bacterium
GACGAAGAACAGCAGCCACAGCAGGCTTGGTCCGGCCCAGGCGGCCCAGGGGACATTCCCGCCGGGGCTGTGCTCATAGAACTGCCGTATCGTCTCCAGGTTGTGCGGCACAAGCCAGGCGGGCAGCGCCTTCTGTACCGAGTGGAGCCCGCTCTGTCCGAAGTAGAATGGCGCGGTAACGAGGGCCAGCACGAACTGAGTAACACCGATCCCCATCACCGTTACGGCCACAGCGACGAACAGGAATACGGTAAGAAGCTCTCCCCTGCTCAGCGCGAGGGCCGGGCGTACCCGCGCTGCAAGCCGGTTACTGCCCAGGAGCAGGGCCAGCGCCGCGAGAGCCGGGATGGCCGGCACGGATTCGCTCACCTGCGTCGCGAGCGTCAGCACTTCTGCCTGGCGCACCCAGAGCGCGGCGAGCAGCGTCAGCAGGATCGATAGGAGGAGGGAGCGCCGGGTCACTCCAGAATCCGGTGGATCTGGAACAGGCTCGGGTGGCCCGGTCAATGCCCGGATGCTTGCGTCAGAACGCGCGCGAGCCGCTCCGGACTCTGGTACCCCGACACGCGGCTAACCACGCTGCCCCGCCCATCGATCACAATCGTTGTCGGATAGTCGACCACTCCGAGCCGTGCCGCAATCTCAGGCTGGGCGTCGCCATCCACGCGCACGCATCGGAAACCCTCGGCGAGCTTTACAACGCGGGGATCCGAATAGGTCTCCGCCTCCATCTTCTGGCACCAGGAACACCCGGCCGTAGCAAACGAGAGCAGAACCGGCGTATGCGCCTGTCTGCTGGCCTGGATGGCGGTTTTGTAGTCGCGATCCCAGCTCACTTCGGTTACAATTCTATTCTCGCGGATAGCACCCAGGAGGCCGGCAGAGACAAGCGTCGCCAATAGCGGCAGGTATCCGAGCAATCGCGGTTTCAGAAGCGCGCGCATCTCTCTCCTCGCTGCGGGTGTCTAAGCCGCCTGGAAGATCGGCTTGAGCCCGGCTGCAATCTGGCTCAGCTCAACTCGTTCCGCTTCGGTAATCGGCTGGAAGCGCTCTGCAATCCTGAGCGCCATCCGGAACAGGTTCGGGTCGCCTGGAGGCGCCGCAGCCGTCACCGGCATCGAGAGCGTAAAGCGCATCGCCATCTCCGCGATCCGCTCGTCATTCAGTGGCTCGTACCAGCAGTTCGGCGCGTGCCGCACGGCGCCCTCCTGCCAGTGCGTGCGCGCCATCGCCTTCAGCGCGAGACGCGCAACGCCGTTGGCCTCGGCCTTCGCCATTATCTGCGAGCCGAATTCGCCCTCCTGCCAGGTAACGAAATTAATCGGAAAGAGCACCGAGTGGAAGGCAAACCGGTCCATTGCAGCAAGCGCGGCTTCGGCCGAGTGCGCGCTGAACCCAACGTAGCGAATAGTGCCTGCCGCCTGTGCCTCTTTGATCACGCGCATCGCGCCATCAGGACCGAACGCCTGGTCTACATCCTCCAGGCTCGAGAGCGCGTGAAGCTGGTAAAGATCGAAATAGTCCGTCTGCAGGTTCGCGAGCGAGCGCTTTAGCTCCTCCTCTGCGCCGGCAGCTCCACGCTGACCGGTCTTGCAGGCGAGAAAGAGATCGGATCGATGTGCACGGACCGTTGGCCCCATCAGGCGCTCGGTCTCCTGGTTCTGTCCATAACTGGGCGCGACGTCGAAGTAGTTGATTCCGCGCTCGCGTGCATCACCCAGTATTGCGTCTGCTTCTTCCGGGCCCATTCCAACCAGAGTTACGCCGCCAAAGCCAATGATCGAGAGTGTGCGGCCGGTAGCTCCGTAGGTTCGCTTCTCCATGGGGTCTCCTTACGTTCCGTCGAGGGGTTTAAAGGTAAACTCATTGTACTCTATGCGGAATGCAATCGAGTTTGGACTGAACTCTTGCGAGCCACGCCAGTCTGAATCTTCAGAAGCGGCCGCTGCGCGAACTTCAGCCTGGCGCTATCATCAATGCGCCCTGCACGGACGCACTCCGCACGGTCCAGACATCGAGGGGATTGACCATGTACCGATTTCAATCACGAAGTGCGCTCCGAACTGCAGGGATCGTCCTGGGGGCGCTGTTCGTCTCGCAGCTCGCCCGCGCCGGACAGCCGGCCCGAGAGCCTGCTCCGCCGGCCGTGCTCGAGACGGCGGACGCTCCCCGGCTCGCCAGGGAAGTGAAGGCTGAAAAAGGCCATGTAGTGATCGTTCAGTTCTGGGCAGGCTGGGCGGCAAGCACGCCGCAGCAGATGCCGATTATCGTAGAGCTGTACAAACGGCATCACGCACAGGGGCTTTCGGTGATCTCGGTGGCAACGGATCCACTCGCGCAGCGCGACAGCCGGGTGCTCCCACTCATACGCTCATACGGTATTACATTCCCCACGTTCATGCGGACAGAGACCGGCGACGCCGCGGCCTTCCTCCAGGCGGTAGATGCACAGTGGAAGGGTGAGCTGCCCCGCACCTACCTGCTCGGCCGAGACGGCGGGGTTCGGCGGGTGTTTGGCCTGCGGTTCGCTGCTCCGCAGATTGAGCAGATGGTTACACGCCTCCTGGCCGAGCCTGCGGATGCCACTGGTCGCCGCCGTGGTCGGCGCGGCGCTCCTGCTCCGCCAACGCCCACTCCGGCCGCTGGCGCAGGGTTCCTCGGTGGATAGCGCTCGACGCTCGAGCTGGAATACGCGGCCGACCGCGCCAGGGAGTTACCTTACACGTGGCCACCGCCAGATCACTTCTCGACCCCTCCTTTCTCAAGAAGCTTGAGCGCCTCTCCCTCACCACGCGTCGGCCCTTTGCCGGGCAGATGAAGGGGGAGAAGCGCTCGGTGAAGCGCGGCGCAAGCATCGAGTTCGCGGACTACCGCGAGTACACCCCGGGCGACGACCTCCGATATGTTGACTGGAACCTGGCGGCCCGACTCGACAAGATGTTCGTGAAGCTCTTTGTTGAAGAGGAGGACCTCTTCCTGTCGCTTCTTGTCGATAGCAGCGCTTCCATGGGATTTGGAAGCCCGACGAAGCTCGATTGCGCGGTACGCACCGCTGCGGCCCTGGGCTACATCGGCCTTGTCAACTACGATCGGGTGCTGGTCCAGCCCTACGCGGAGCAGCTTGGCCGCCCTCTCCCCACCCAGCGCGGACGAGCGGGAGTCGGGCCGTTCCTACGCTACCTCGAGCGCATAGAAGCGGTCGGACCGACATCCCTGGCGAAGTCGCTGCGGCGGTACGCCGCCACCACGCGCGCAAAGGGCGTCGTGGTGGTGCTGTCGGATTTCCTCGATCAGGATTGGCAGGAGGGACTGAAGGCGCTGCTCGCACGGGGGTGTCAGGTTGCTGCGATTCAGATCCTCTCGCCGGAGGAGCTTACGCCAACACTTCGCGGGGATATCCGCGTGGTGGATAGTGAGACCAACGTGGGCCGCGAGATGAGTGTGAGCGGTCCGCTCCTCGCGCGCTATCAAGAGGCGCTCGCGGCTTTCTGTGGCTCGATTGAAAGCTTCTGCGTTCGATACGGCGTCGACTATGCCCGGGCGGACTCGTCCAGCTCCGTTGAGGAGCTGGTGCTGCGAACCCTCCGCCGTGGCGGCATGCTGAGGTAGCTGCACTCTGCTTGCCCTGCCTGTCCGAGTAACAGTTCAGAAGTATCGAAGTCGGCGATTCTAATCAACTGCAGCTGGCGAGCGCAACAATCCCTTAATCCCCTGTCACTGAAAACGGAGGAGGATCGCGCCAACGAGCTGGAAGGCTTCGCCGGGGGATTTGGGGTTAGGCAGGAGCGCTAGTGGCCCGGAAGTTGGAAGTGCCCGCCCCGCCAGACCTGGAAGCATTACCTCCGGGCTGGCGGGGCACGCTGTCTCACGTCAGCCTACTGCCCGAGACCCTCCGGCACCTTTGACACCCCGTCTTCGATCTGCTTCAGCCAGATCAGCCACCCATTGGCCCGGAACTTCACGGCGTCATTGCCAATGCGATGCGCGACCAGAAACGCGGCTTTTGCCTCTGGGAGTCGCCTCGCGCCATAGAGCGAATCCCCGTACGCCAACTGAGCTTCCGGCAGCTTGGGATTGGCCTTCACCGCCGCTTCCAGGTGGGCGAGCTTCTCCTCCTGCGGGATGTGGTCCCAGGAAGGGTTCTGGGTGCCGAGTAGGTATTGACAGAGCGCTTCCATCTCCTTCTTGCGCAGATTGTTGGGCGCAAAACGCTCTTCGCAGAGCCTGCGGTGCGTGTTCTGGTAGGCGATCACTTCCGACCAGTCGTGTGTTACGCGGGATGCCCGTTCGATCATCTGCTCGGGAACGCTCACGGTGTAGCGCATCGTCTGCTCCCACACCTCACAGGCCGTGTCCCAATAGCTGAGCTTTAGTAGGACCAGAGCGTACTCGCACCCGGTCGTTATGTCGCGAGCAATCTGACTTCCGTGCGCGTCGTTGCCATATGCCATCACCTTCTTGAAGAGCGCTGCCGACTCTTTGTAACGGCCCTGCCGGGAGAGCAGCCTCGCGTACGCCCACATTGCGAACACATCGTCGGGATCGAGCTGCATCGCCTTCTTAATGTGTCCTTCCGCCTGCTGAAGCTCCCCTGAGGCCATCAGCGCCTCGCCCTCGGTCAGCTCTGCTCGCCCTTTCGCCTGGGCGAGAAGCCGCGCCTCATTCGCCGGCGACGTGATGTAAGTACCTCCCGCGCTTGTGCCGGTGAATACCTTGGGACGGCTGCCCTGCTCGAGAGCAGGATCGGCCAGTACGGTCGTCCCTCCGAGCAGCAGCGCCGCAATACCGATTGCCAGAACCAATCTCATGTTTCCACCTCCTGCGCGGTCGCGTGACCGCACCAACGTGCCAGACATGTAGTCATGGTACGGGCACCAGTTCCTCGCCTGTAAGTAGGCGATCCCAGTTCGGATAGTCTGGCCATTGCTCGTTTCCAGTAGTTGAATACCCGCCCACTGTAAAGGGTGTCGTGGGCCATCCGGAAAGCTCGATAACAGACACGTCCCAGTTCCACGGCGTCCTCCAGAGCGGCACCCACGCGGAGCCCAGACCACTATTAAACGGCCTATACATCTGATACGTATTGAACTGATCGTGTATGAAGCAGGTGAGCGTGTTGATTGGTATGGTGACGCTGGGAGTGTCGAAGAGCCCTTCCGGTCCATTGTGGATGCTTCCGTCGTCTGGGAACCCGGCGTCAGGACCTGCTCCGCGAGGTGCAAGAGGCAGGATGGAATCCAGGCCGGGCAGGCCAAATACTCGGGATCTCATGCTTGATCCGTCCGTAAGTCCAGCGGTTGCGTTTGTCGTCGCGATTTGCAGTGCTTGCCACGAACCGCGCGCGTTTGGGTCGAAGCCTACGACCGGCTGGACAGAGCCGCTCCACACGATTGCGTCTACCTGCACCCAATACGGTCCGCCGATTAGAATCGTGGTTCCGGGCAAAGGAAATGGGGGAGGAACGGCAACGCTCCAATTGGTGATCGTTGGAAGAAACGACGCAACGGGCGACTGAATGTTCACTTTTGCCCGGGCGCTGACGACAAAGTTTGCGCCGTTAAGCGTTGCCTGCGCCACGGTGTTGATCCGGATGACGCGGGGCTTGGCGACGTAG
>JBBRJW010000222.1:0-5608 GCA_038218705.1 Chthonomonadales bacterium
CACCCGTAGACCGGAACCGCTACCTCAAACCGGTGGTCCACCCCGGCAATGATGCAGGTCAGGTACCCGCCCCAACTGATCCCCGTCAGCCCGATCCGTTTCCGGTCCACTTCCGGCCTCGACTCCAGGAGCGAGTGCGCCCGTATTGCAGCCGCGACCGCGTGGTAGGTCCACATCTCACGCGCTTCGGCATCCTCGAACGGACGGAACTTGACCGCATCATCCTGGTCCGGTCCACCATCCGACAGCTTCCCCGCCGGCCCGTTTCCCGAAAGATCCATCGCGATGGCCGCGTAGCCCTGTTCGGCCCAGTGCTGCGCCCACTCCAGGAATGCGGCTCCACCGCCGCCATGGACGAGTACCATCCCGGGAAACGGGCCCGCCCCTTCCGGTCGGGCGTAATAAGCGAACACTCGCGTGGGCTTCCCCGCGAGCGGCTCGCCCTCATAGTAGACCTGTTGAACCAGCCCCTTCCTTTCACCGAACGTCGCGGCCGGTGGGTGCGAGAGCCTGGTCATATTCCAGAGCCCCGGATCGGCGGCCGCCCGGTCCAGGCCAAGAAGGTTCCATAGGAAGATCAAGCAAATCGCTTTTGTGGTGATGCTCTGCAGCACGGCTCTTCTCCTCTCAGCAAAAACGTCTCGCCCGGAATTGGTGAACGTGGCGCTTCTACCGAGAGCTCTCGGTCCAGAACGTTCTCAGTGTGCCGGGTCCCACCCGATCAACGCAATTTCCTCGCCCAGCGTCAGCCCATCACGGACAATTCCATTCGCATCGTTACCGAAGCGGTCGCAGGGAGAAATCATCTTCGGGCAGCACAGGCCCGCGTGGCCCGGCTCCTGCCGCAGCGCGGAGCGGCAGAGCCGCGGTCACGCAGAGCAAACGTTTAGGAAGTCGGAAGGTCGTCATAAACATCTCCTTGACACCTCCTTTTGCCCGGCAATCGCTAGGGTGGCGCCCCATGGCCCTGCTGGATACCGCCGCGTCTCGCGCGCGGTGACACGCCGAAACCGGCGGCGCGATTGCGCGAACCTGCACCGACCGGCTTCCGATCTCATGGTTCATCTCCTCGACCGTTTTGCGCTAGCGATGGACCGCAAGCATATTGGCTTTCCAGTTCCAAGTAACCTTCTCGATATTGGCACCATCGAGTCTTACATCGAGCATGAGTTGCTGTTCTCCTCCAGATGTGACTGAACGAAAGGAAGGGTAATAACGCTGCCGAGAGGCGATTTTCGGAACGGACGAGGAAGCTGCTGGAGTTAGAGAAGAAGGCTAACTACACACTTGACCAGATGCCTACGAAAACGGAGTGGCCCCGGGCAGCACTATCGCTGTCCGGGGCCACTATTCACCCAGGAGAGATCCTGGCCGGCCGGGGCTACTCTTCAAGAGCGGGCAGGTAGCCCATCGCCTCCAGCAGGTTTACCGACGTCGCGTCAGTGAAGGTCTCCGTAGTCTCGTTTACTACCGAGCCGGCGAAGTCCCCCTCCGGAATGGCTTCCGGATCCGGAGTACTTGCGATGGCGCGAAGCTCCTCTATTGCCTCTTCGAGCTTCTCGTGAAGCATCATGAGGACCTGCGTCGCATCGGTCTCTTCCATAACCGGTATCTGAACGATGATATTCAACATGGGCGTATTGGGTTTCATGACGTTCTCCTTACCGCTCTCCACAGCCAACCCCAACTCTATTAGAACCCTCTCGTACTATATTATCCCCTACGAACCTTGAAGACGCAAGGTTTCTTTGAACGTGACGTGGCGAGGCCCGGGTCCTTTCTCAGGAAGCCCGGGCCTCGCCTTCACTTTACGAGGGCGCTGCTCACTGCGAGATGGAGCGCCTCTCCGACCTGGTTACACTTCGGGCTCCAGGAGTCCGTACTGCCCATTCTTCCGCCGGTAGATGATGTTGACCTCCTCAGTCTCGGAGTTTGTGAAGACGAAGAAGTCGTGCCCCACAAGCTCAAGCTGATCGAGCGCTTCATCCGGCGAGAGGGGCTTGATCTCGAACCGCTTGCGGCGCACAATCGGGCCATCGCTCGCCTCCTGCGGCTCGCCCGCTCCCTTACGAGGGGTCGCGTTCTGGTCGCCGGTGCGACCAAATCGGCGGTGCCGGTCCATGTGCTTGTTCAAGCGCCGCTCCAGCTTATCGACGACCCTGTCGAGTGCTTCATGAGCCTCGTTCGCCTGATCCTCGCCGCGTACGAGCAGTCCGTCGCCCTTGAGCTGCACTTCGATCCGGGTCTGCTGCCCCTGAACGGTAGAGGTTACGGTCGCTGCCGTCACGTTCTGGAAATGCTGGATCACGCGATTGATCTTCAGGTCGGCGTACTCCTTCAGCGCCGCGCCGCCCTTACCCGCGCGATCGATCACCTGAATGTTCATTTTGGACTCGCCTCGCTTTCTATACGTCCACAAGCATCTTCCGCTGGTCGGCCTCTTATGAGCGCCATCGTTCGACCACTGAAGAATCGGGGACGCCGTTTCCGGCGTCCCCGATTCCATTCCACGTAATCAACAAACCTTCCTGCCTGCAGCCGAGCATGCCATGCTCGGCCGGGGGCTAAGGGTGGAAGAAGAAGATCACCATCGCCTGCGCCGAGATCACCCGCAGGAGCATCACCAGCGGATAGACCGTAGCGTACGCGATCCCGGGTGTGTCGGAGTTTGTGAGCGACCCGGCAAACGCGAGGGCCGGCGGGTCCGTCATGCTGCCTGCCATCAGGCCGCAGAGCGAGTAGTAGTCGAGCTTGTAGAATATGCGGGCCAGAAAAGAGACGACGAGGAGCGGTAGGACAGTGATCAATGCACCGTATGCCATCCACTGAAGCCCATGGCCGTGAAGCAGAATGTTCACGAACTTGTCACCCGAGACAAGGCCCACGCACGACAGGAAGAGAACAATGCCAAGCTCGCGCAGCATGTGATTGGCGCTGTTTGGCATATGCCACACCAGCGGGCCGATGCGGCCAACACGGGAGAGTATCAGGGCCATCACCAGCGGGCCGCCCGCCAGGCCAAGCTTGATTGGAGCAGGAAACCCGGGGAGGTGGATCGGCCAGCTGCCGATAATCACGCCCAGGATGATCCCGATGAAGACCGGGATGATCTGCCCCTGGTTAAGCCGCTTCACAGAATTTCCCAGCTCGTCTGATACCTTCTGAATAGCGTCTTCTTCGCCTACCACCATCAGGCTGTCGCCGAACTGGAGGTGGACGTCGGAAGTTACTACGAACTCGATGTCACCGCGCCGGATGCGAGTGACGATCACGTTGAACCGCCGATCGAGGCCGAGCGAGTGTACCGTCTTATTCAGTGCCTGACTCTTTGTAACGAGAATGCGCTTTGCCGAGATGCGGCTGGGCAGCGCTCGCAGGTCCACAGGCGCTTCTTCGCCTACCGCGAGCGTAAACTGCTCCAGGGCAGGCCTTGTGCCAACCGCAAGCAGCACGTCGCCCATGCCCAGCACAGTGTCTGGATGCGCGACCTGCGGAATATCGCCGCGAAGCACGCGGGAAACAACGACCCCTGAACCGGAGAGTGCGGGCACGCGATCGAGGGCAAGTCCTTCGACCCCCGGATTGGAGACGGCGATGTTTGCGGTCGCGAGCTTCTCATCTGGAGTTGTTTCCAGCTTGCCGAGGAGCTCCTTCTCCTTCTCTGGCGTGATCCGGAATACTACCCGGAGTAACAGCATGGAGAAGATGATACCGATAACCCCAAAAGGATAAGCGACCGCGTAGCCGAGGCCCGGCATCTTAAGAATGTCCGCGCGGAGTGCTGGCTGTATCGATGAAACCGCTTCGCCAATCGCCTGAGAGGAGGCTGCGAGGCTGGGCGTATTCGTGGTTGCCCCGGAATACATTCCGATTGCCGCCGGGAAATCCGCTTTCGGAAGCCCCCATCGCGCAACCCCGAGAGTGAGGAGTGCTCCGAGAAGCACAATGCTTGCCGCCATCAGGTTGAGCGGAAGGCCCTGCTTCTTGAGAGAGGCCACGAAGCCCGGGCCAACCTGCACACCGATCGTGTAGACGAAGAGGATGAGGCCGAAATCGCGAGCGAAATCGAGTATGTCCTTCTCGACGTGGAAGTGAAAATGCCCAAATATGAGCCCTGCGAAGAGAACCCCGGCGATTCCCAGGCTGATGCGGAATATCTTGATCGCGCCAATAGCCAGCCCGAGGGCTGCCACCAACGAAAGAATAAGCACCGCGTGCGCAACGCCTGTCTCGCCATACAACAATTCATGCACCCAACTCATGTCCCTGCTCTCCCGATTCGCGTCATACCGACGGCGAATCACCATAAGTGACCGTGTATCGGCCTCCGTCCTGAAGGCGCGTGTGGGAAACTGGCGTCCCTGGCGGTAGTGCGCGCGGGATCTGCCCGGGGCCGGCCGGCGGCGGCCAGGCAGGCTCCCGGACCCAATCTTACGCGCTCGCGGCCACCTGGTTTTCAAGCTCGGACACCAGGTCGGCAACGGACTGTACCTCGGCCTCCACCGGCGCCAGGGCAACACTCAGCTCGCGCATCGCGAACATCACGCCCGTAAAAAGCAGGCCCAGCCCAATCAGAAACATCGGCACCGCAACGTCCTGCGCTTTCGGCCATACTACGCTCAGCCCCAGACACGCTGAGCAGAGCGTCAGGCACGCGATGGTCCCGAGCAGGCACTGCAGCGTGCGCTGGATCAGGCGCGCGCGGGCCATCACCTCCGCGGACTGGGCACCGATGATCTCCATCATCTGCTGGTGCCGCGCGGACGCGGCGGAGTTTACCTGCCCGGAAGCGTGCAGTTTCGCCAGAGCCTCCTGCTCCTTGAGTCGCTCTCGCTGAAAGGTTCGGAGCCTCCCAACAATGGCGGCCAGCCGGTTGTAGAAGGCCAGACACAACAACCCACACGCGGATATAATCACAATCGGAACTACCGACGCGGCGATTATCTTTGACCAGTCATGCATAACTTCGCTCCCTCACTCCCCATGCGCCCAAAAGCCAGACTTTCGACGGATGGACGGCAGCCAGCAAGATTATCGGGATGCGCCTGAATTTCCGATCCTTACACCGGTGGCTTGCCATGCCCGCCTCGACTCACGCCACCGCGGGTTACTCTCTGGCTCGCCATCCACCTCCGTCATTCCCATTGCAGGGGGAGGGATTGGCCCACGCCTCACTGCGGCAAAAACAATGCTCTACGGCACCTGGGCAGCCGCGCGTTTCGCCGCGGGCGTAGACGATGCGGCTTTGCCCTGATTCCCCGGGGGAGCGGCGGATAGCCGCTCCCCCGGCCAACTAACACCTACTTCTCCGAAGCCCGCTCGAGCCGATCCTCCAGCCCGCAGAGCTCGTCAGCAAGCGCTCTCGGCAGCCGATCCCCGAACCTTGCGAAGTGCGCATGGATCTGCGGGATCTCGCTGAGCCACTCCTTCGGATCTATCGTGAGAAGCTCGCTAATCGTTTCGTCGGCGAGGTTGAGACCCTCCAGGTGGAGCTCCTCAGCCTTTGGAACGGTACCAACAGGCGTCTCGGTGCCGTCCGCTCGTCCTTTCACACGGTCGAGCATCCATAGCAGGGCGCGAAGATTCTCGCCGTATCCCGGCCACATAA
>JBBRJW010000223.1:0-5605 GCA_038218705.1 Chthonomonadales bacterium
TCGAAGCACTTTCGCTTCGCACAACCGATCACGGAAACCCGGGTGATACCCGGGCCCGATTGCGCGCACTCTGCCTCAAATCTTGCTCAATCGAGCGGCCAGGCCAGTTATTGCATCCAGCCAGGCAAGCAATCGCTGCCCGATTGCCACCATCATACTGCCAAACAACCGGGCTGTCAAGTGTTCTGGAATAAAATTTGCACATATTCCCGCCAACACTGCTCAGGCGTAGGGTAGTCGGATCGCTGTTCCGTTAATGCTCATATTGCCGACATAGATATCGAGGTTAGTGAGTTATGCACTGAAGGGCGCAGCACACCTGTCTTTTGTAGGACTGATGGCATGGTTTTCGTCATCGAAGGAGCCGCCGGGACATGCTCCGAGAGTGTGTTGTTGCCGGACCCGCCTGCAGATACCGAGCCGGTGTGATTGTGACGGTAGAGGCCGGCGAGGATTCTGCCGATTACTGAACGGGGGACGCCCCCTGGAGGGATCGCATGCACGCAGAGTATCGAACCAGGGTAATGGCGCTCGGCGGTCTGCTTCTCCTCTCCACCCCGGGCGCAGAGGCTGCGACGCCCGCAAAGCGGGACGCGACCATCAAGCCGCCGCATAGTGCTGCGGGGGCGGCCGTGGTGCTCGACGCGGCCACCGGCCGGGTGCTCTACGCGCGGAACGCTGACCGACTGCTGCCACCCGCCTCTACGGCCAAGATCCTTACGGCACTGATCTTCGTGCGCGCAGTCCCTCCTGGCCGAATGGTGCGAGCGTCGGCGCACGCCGCAGCCGCACCCGGGAGCAGGGTTGGGCTGCAGGCGGGTCACACCTACCCGGCGCGCGATCTGCTGGCGGCGATCATGCTCAGCAGCGCGAACGACGCGGCGGTGGCTGCAGCCGAGGCCGTGAGCGGAGACGAGCGGCGCTTCGCGGAACGGATGAACCGCGAGGCCGCGGCGCTGGGCGCACCCGGCGCGAGATTTGCCAACCCGCACGGGCTGGATGCGCCGGGGCAAGCCCTCACCGCCCTCGATCTGGCGCAACTCGGGCGGGCGGCGATGGCCGAGCCCTCCATCGCCAGTGTGGCCCGCGCCCGCGCGCTTCCGTTCCACAATAGAAGGGAGGCACCACCGCGAATGCTGGTCAACAGCAACTCGCTCCTGGGAGCCGAGTCGGGAATGGAGGGCTTGAAGACCGGCTGGACCCACGCCGCAGGCCAATGCTTCGTGGGCGCGGCACGGCGAGGCGGTCACCTGCTCATAACGGTGGTGCTCCGGAGCCCGAACTGGAAGCGAGAGACCGCCGCTCTCCTCCACTACGGGGCGCTGGCCGCAGGCGCGCGCGATTCCGGGCCTGCGGCAGGGCAGGCTGCACCGCCGCGGCCTGCCGCCAGCAGCGCCCACCCCAGCCCTGCCAGCGCCGAGCCGGGCGCTGAGCCCGCTCCGCCGCGATGGCGCAGCAGCAGCGCCGCCATCTCCCTGCGGCCTTCGCTCCCCACAAAGCCACCGGCCAGAGCTGCCAGCCCGGCTGCGCCATCGCCCCCGCCCCGGTCGGAGCCATGGCTGGTTGAGATCGGCCTCGCGGCGCTCCTGGCGCTGCTCCTGCTGGCCGGGCTCTTCCGCCGGCGAAAGCGAATCGAACCGGCGAGCCACCCGGCCCCCGAGGCTTCTCCTCCCCCCTGCCCGGATCCCGGTCCCGATATGCGCCTCCATTCCGAGCTCCTTGTGCGGACGGTGTTGACGGGTGGAAGCTATCCGGGCCGCGAGGACCTGGCCCTCTGTGACTGCGATTGGATCGACGCGCTGCTGGCGAAGCAGTGGGCCGGGCTCGACCAGGAGGCGCGAATGCGCGCCATGGCGCTCGCCTTCCTGGTGAAGCAGAGCCGAGTCGAGGAGATTGAGGACGAGCAGGACGAGGGGGAGGCGACCGCTGCATGAGCGCGCGCCGAAGCTTGCGCGGCGCG
Source organism: Chthonomonadales bacterium (assembly GCA_038218705.1). Taxonomy (GTDB): domain Bacteria; phylum Armatimonadota; class Chthonomonadetes; order Chthonomonadales; family Chthonomonadaceae; genus JBBRJW01. Next base: position 1,961 of record JBBRJW010000223.1, read on the forward strand.
CAGGCCGGCAGTATACTACCGGTATGAATGGACTAACAAGAAGGCAGTGGGTTGGGGCCGCGGCCGGCGCGCTTTTCTGCCTCGCAGCAGACGCCCGGGCGGAGGGCGCAGCTCCCGTGGAGCACGCCGAGAGCTATCGCCTGCGCCTGCATAATCAGGAGTTCGGGCCGGTTGAGGCGAGCGCTGATGGTGGCCATACCTGGGCCACTGTCGGGCGGGTGTTGCGGTCTGCGACGGCGACCGTGCCGGACCGAACCGCCAGTGGAGCTGAGGCTGTCCTCCGCAGTACCGGGCTCGGCCTCGCAATCTGCATCGGACCATCGCTGGCGCTAAAGGTACGGCCATTCCATTCGGTGGTCCCCCTCGCCAGAGGCAAGAGCAGCAAGATCCGTCTCCCACCACCCGAACTGGGTGCGGTTCTCACCAACCTGGAGCAAGAGCGGGAGCTCTTCGGCGATCTCGCGCCCCCCGAAGGGAGCCCGGCGGGGCTCCAGATGGGCGATTCCATCCAGCCCTTTCCCCAGGATTACGCTCCCTCGGCCGAAGATCGCATCGTGATTCGTGTTTCGCTTCCGGCCCCTGCGGGCGAGCGCAGCGCAGAGTCCTGGCCCTCCCGGGTTCGGAAGCGCATCGAGGCGCTGGCGAAGGCCTATGCCTCGGAGGCGGCCGGGCGCGCCCGAAGCGAAGGCCGCTCCGTGGTGAGCGGCAATCTCACACTGAATGCTCGCCTTCCGGCTGGCGAGCCAGACCCGATCGCAGCCGTCACCTACTCCGTCGACGACCAGGTGATTGCCGCGCAGAATGTCGCGCCGTTCTCGTACGTGTGGGACACCCGCCGCGTGCAGGATGGCGAGCATGTGGTCGAGATCCGCGCTCTCAATGGATCGGCGAACGTGGTCACCAGAGTCCGCGCCCTCATCGTAATCGCCAACAGCGCTCCGTAGAGCAGGCTGGTGAAACTCCAGAGTCGCCGAAGGGGGCCGCCAGGGCCGCGGCTGCCCGGACCCCGCGAAGCGCAGCCGGAGAGGTCGCCCTCGTGCCGGTCCCCGACGCTCACAACCGCCGGTCATCGCGGTCCCGCAGCTGGCGGTAGCGCGCCAGCTTCTCTACCTCAACCGGATCGGGCGGCGAAGTGAGAGTCTCCAGATCCGCGACCACCCTCGCCCCCAACCGGTTATATCCGCCGGTCTCCGTGATTAATCCGGCCGCAGCCATCACGGCCTGAAACCCCGAAAGCGCCTTTGTCAGCCTGGGAAGCGATACGCCCGGCGCGAGCGGCAGGTACTGCTGCGCCCAGACCGCCACCTGCGGCAGCCACCACGCCTGGCCCGCCTGCCGATAGACGAACCGATAGTAGAGCGAGCCCTGCCAGAGCCGCCGATCGCAGGAGAAGAGCCGATTGGCCGGCAGCTCAAGGCCGAGAATGGCCGGCATGGCCTCGGGCGTGACGTGGAAGCGCTGGGCCAGCCACTCGCGCGCGAACCAGTCCGATTTGCCCCGTGGCTCGCCCGCCGCGGGCCGCGAGACAGGTACTTGCTCCAGGGAACGCGAGTCCTGAGAGTCGGTCCGGGCGCGAGCGAGCAGGCTCCAGGGGAAGGCCAGCTCCAGCAGGGGCCGGCAGCTGAACCGGCCGGGCCGCTCGCTGCGTTCGGCCGCAGGAGCGCGGTGCCGGGCCAGGGAGCCCGGCGGCATAAGTAGTCCCTCGGCGTCGAGGAAGAGCAGAGGCGCGCCGGAGTCGCGAATCGCGCGCTCCAGCTCCCCGGCCCGGAGGATAGCCTGAGGCGCCGCGCCGGCTTCGCCCTCGGCCCGGCTTCCCAGCCGGGATGCGCCGAGGATCCAGAGGTCCTCAATCCCCGCCGACGCGTAGAGGCTGCGCCGTCGTCTCCATTCGCGCGCGCTCAGATTGGCGCACTGGAACTCCAGCGCGATGCGGTGCGCCGCCCCCTCCGGATCGTGCGCGACCGCCAGCACGTCGGCGCGCTGGTCGGTCTCTGGCAGGTGCGCCTCGACCAGAACCTCGGCCCCTGGCAGCGCGCTCCGCAGCCAGCTGGCGAGAAGGAGCTTGCCGGCCCGGTGCTCGGCCGTCTCAGGCTCCGTGGCCGGGAGCGTACAGATCGCCCCGGGGAGATGCGCGAAGTGGTCGGCGAGCAGGCTCCCCGCATGGAGAACGACGCTCGCGCCGCATCCGGGGCAGGTGAGCTCTCGCCCATCGGAGAGTGCGCGCAGCTCGCTCAGGGAATCGAGGCCGAGGGTGACGCGCCTCGGCCCGGCCATCGCCGCGAGGAGCGTTGGCGCGGGCTGCCTCATGCCACGGATTCGAGGAGCTCGCGGATCTCCACAGCGACCTCCTCCGGGGTAATCGCGCGCATGCAGGCGTTCTGATTTCGGCAAGCCTCCCAGGTGCAGTCCGGGCATCCCTCCACACGGCGCACAATCCGATTGCCGGGCACATACCACGGCCCGTAGCGCAGCGGGCAGGTAGGTCCGAACAATGCAATCACGGGGGTCTCTGTTGCGCAGGCGAGGTGCATCGGGCCGGTATCCGCGGTGACAAGGAGCCTGCAGCGCCGCTGGATCTCGGCCTGCTGCAGGGGGGTTGTATCGAGCCAGATGCGCGGAGGAGCGCACAGACCTGCGGCAATGGTCTCAGCGCGCTTCCGGTCCATCGGTCCGCCCAGCAGAAGAAGCGGTCCAATGTCCCGACCGGCCAGCAGATTACCGAGCGCGGCAAAGTGCTCCTCTGGCCACTGCTTCGGCCCGGTGGAAGCACTCACGTTGAAGGCAATCGGGGCAGAGCCCGCCGCAAGTCCGGATTCCGCGAACAGCCGGTCCACCAGCGCGATGTCGATGGCTGAAGGGAAGATCCGCGTAGCCCGGTCGGTCGCGTCCGCGCCCAGAGCCTCGACCACGCGGCTGAAGTTATCGACCATCTCATGGGCGTCTGTTCTGAAGGCAACCTGGACCGACAGAAGTGTCGCAAAGCGCGGCCGACGCACGAGGCCTACGCGTCGCGAAACTCCCCCGAGCCACGAAGAGAGGATCATGTCGGGGCTGTCGTCGAGGATCACAGCGAGATCAAACTTGCGCCGCCGGAGCGTTCGCACCCACGCCGCCTTGCCGAGGATGCCCTGGTGGCGCGGGCGCAAAATGACCTCGTCGATGTCCGGGTTACGGTCCAGTACGCAGGCAGCGCGCTCTCCCACTTCGATGGCGATGTGGGCCACAGGGAACTTGAGCCGCAGGGCCCGAAGCGCGGGGGTGGTACAGACGAGGTCGCCGATGTGCTCGCGCGCCATCACTATGATGCTGTGCGGATCGGCCTCAGGGACCTCATTCAGTCGGGGAGTTACCTTGGTCGCCACGAGTTACCTCTGATGCTCCCGTCGCGCCGTAGAGCTGCGGGTTGAGCGACGCGTCGTTGTACATCTTGTACTGCCGGTAGATTCGAAAGGCGCGCTCACCGCGCTGCAGCTCCTCGAGCAGGCGAGTGAGGCATGCCTGGAGATCGTGCAGCTGCAGCGCGAGAGTGTGGCTCCTCTCCTCGGCGAGCTGGCGATGAGCCAGCTCGGCATCGGGACGAATGGACTGCTCTGCCATATGAAACCGCTTCAGGGCGAGAATTGAACAGCGATCGATCATCATTCC
>JBBRJW010000224.1:0-5591 GCA_038218705.1 Chthonomonadales bacterium
CAGGCCGTGCCGGGCCTGAGCGGAGGGAGCGGAGATTGCCCGACCGCTCCCTCCATGCGATCTACCGCTAAAACAGCCCTCGGGCGCCGAGCTTGCTGAACCCCATTCCGCGCGCAATATCGACTTTCCACGCGCCGCCCTGCTTCTTCAGGACGATATTGTCTTTCTGTTCTCTCGTCTGTGTCTGGCCAAACATCGACATCGTTACTGTCATTGTGATGGGCACCGTCGCCGTGTCACCGTTTATTACCGGTTCAGACAGCTTCGCGGTCTTCATGCCAGTCTTCAGCGCATCAAACATCTGGCCCGCGAACGGTGAAACTGACCTCGCGCGCTCCATGCTGGCCTTCGCATCGGTCTCAAACTTGTCGGCGTCCGGATACTTCGACTTCATTCCCTCATTGATGTATATCGAGTCGTAGAGGGACTTGTAGTCGTCGTTCGCAACCGCAGTGAGGAACGTTTGCGCCGCGACCTGAGGGCTGTTACGATGCTGCACGAACCAGTAGCCGCCAAAAGCGAGTGCCGCCACTGCCAGAATCGCTACGAGAATACCGACGATAGAACCTGCGCCGCCCGACGAGGAGGCCGTCTCTCGCCGCGTTGGCGAGGAGTAGGGGCGTGCGCCGGGCTTGCCGGGGCCCGTGGGGCGCGGCCCCCCGGTGGGCAGCGGCCCGCCCGCGTAAGACGGCGGCGCATCGGGGCCTCCGCTCTGAATGACCTCGCCTGCAAGATTGACTCGCGCACCGGGCGCGAGTGAGGATGGCGGAGGACCGGAAGCCGAGTATGACTGGCCCATGGGCTGGCCCTCCCTCGGCACGAATGCCGGGGGCGCATATTGTGCCGGCTGAGGGGCGTACTGCGGCTGCCCCTGCTGGGGAGCGTAGCCCTGCTGCGGGTACTGCGGCTGCTGGCCGGGATATGGCTGCTGCCCCGGCTGCGGCGCGTAGCCCTGCTGCGGGTACTGCGGCTGCTGGCCGGGATATGGCTGCTGCCCCGGCTGCGGCGCGTAACCCTGCGGCGGATACTGCGGCTGCTGGCCGGGATATGGCTGCTGCCCCGGCTGTGGCGCGTAACCCTGCGGTGGGTACTGCGGCTGTTGACCCGGGTAAGGCTGCTGTTCCGGCTGGGGCGTGAACTGCTGGACCGACGGCGGCAGGTCCGGAATAACCGGTGGGCCGGGGCGAGCGGCCGGTCCGCCGACCGCCGTTCCACACACAGGACATGCGCTCTGAGAGGTCTCATCCACCGAAGCTTTGCAGTTTGCACACTCGATCATTCTCGCACTCCTATCCTGCGGGGCGTCGCTGTTCCGCGTTTACAGTCAGCGCGTTTGTCGGCGACGACTCTCCTGGTGTGGGTTCGCTAATGCTGCTCAGTAAGAGCTGTTTGGGCTGGGCTTCGCCTGAAGCAGGTTGAGGGACCCGCGATTCCCTGAACGGCTGAACCATATCTTCCACGCGCCCTCGCTGTTTCGGCGCATAGTATAGGTATCCGTATAGGAAGTGGAGGCCCCGGTCTCGTACACCTGCTTTCCTTCGCCGGATGCCCGTACGGAGACCTTGGCGGTAACCTTTGCTATATCGGGATTCTTTGGATCCGCGACGGGTGGCTGCTGGTCGACCGAAACAATGCGCTCAACATATCCGTGCGCGAGCGGAAGATTCTGACTCTTATCGTAGTCGGCCTGGGTCGCGAAGAAATTTTTCTTGTCTTCGTCGTCGATGAGCTCGTACTGCAGGGGCACGTTGCCCGCCTTCACTTCATCGAAGAACTGGGAGAGGACATAGCTCGGGGAGTGACGGTAGTTCATGTACCAGCGCACTCCTGCGACGGCCCCGACAAGAAAGATGGCCATGACAATGTACTCGGACAGCTTCATGCTTGTGCTGCCGTCGTCGGTCGGTCTGCGTGCCATAACGGGTGGGTCTCCTTCGGGGCAGCCACGTTGGAAGCGATGGGATTCGTCTCTACCCTTGATAAGAGACGAGGCAACTCTCCGTTTCGGTGCGTCGGGCTGCGGATAGTGCGTAACCCACGCTGGTGGCCCTGGCGGATTAGAGGTAGTATTAGGCGTCGAAGGCGCGATTCCTGCCTTGTGCAGGCTGTGCCCCGTAGGAAGAGGACGTCCGATGCGTATCTATCTGGGCCTGGATGGCGGCGGCAGTAAGACTGCAGCGGTTGTGCTGGATGAGAGCGGGCTGGTGCTTGGCCGTGGGTACGGCGGCAGCTGCAACGTCGCTCTGAACCCTGATTCCGTCCTGATCCGATCGGTACGGCGCTCCGTTCAGGAGGCCGTTGCCGCCTCGAACCTGCCGCCTGGCACGCGATTTGCTGGAGTGTGCGCAGGAGTTGCTGGCGCATCCGTGGAGCCACGCCTCCGGGACTTTGAGCGGATACTGGGCGAGGAGATAGCGGCGGAGCAGACCGCAGTCGAGCCAGACTACCTGGCGGCCTACTGGGGCGCGACTCTCGGGGAGCCCGGGATTATCGTGGTAGCCGGCACCGGCGCGGTCTCGTTCGGGCGAAACGACCGCGGCCAGACTCACCGCGAGGACGGGCTGGGCTATTTGCTTGGCGATCGCGGCAGTGGCTTCAATCTCGGCATCTATGCCCTTCAGTACACCATTGAGCGCCTTAATGCCGGCACGACCAATGCGCTGACAGAGGCCGTATTGCAGCATACCGGCGCAACTTCGCCAAGCGGACTGCTTCACTGGCTTTACGGCAACTTCAGTACCGCGCGCGTGGCGAGCCTCGCGCCGGTGGTTGGTGCTCAGGCAGAGGCAGGCGGACCGGCCGCGCGAACGCTGGTGGCCGAGATGGCGCGCCGACTCCGATACGCGGTCCGGCAAGTGCGCCACGCGCTCTGGATGCCGCGGGATGTTCCGGTCTATCCGCTCGGGGGTCTCTGGCAGCTCGGAGCGTTTTTTCGGTGCGAGTTTGTCGACCCGCAGTGGCCCGGAGATAATGAGACGCATTTGACCCAGGAGGAGATGCCGGGTGGTCACTTCAACCTGGCCGAGCCGAAGCAGGATGCGGCGTACGGAGCGGCGCTTATGGCTCTCCGACGGCCCGCGTGACCAGGCTCGATTCACCGCTCAAGGTGGGTCCAGGCGAGCCGGCAGACCAGCAAGCCCCCGCAGCTCTCGGTGAAGAGCGGCGGGGGCTTGCTGCGCAGGGGGTCTATAAGCCGGGTTCTGTGTTTGTGTGGTCATCTCTCTACGAGACCGGTTGCCCGGCCCCTCTAGCGACCTACCCGGAGGGTCCGCGGGCCGCATCAACCCCTCCTGTCAGGTCTTGCTTCCGATGGGGTTTACCAGGCCGACGAGTCTCCACGCCGCCGGTGCGCTCTTACCGCGCCATTTCACCGTTGCCGTGCGCCCGAAGGCGCGCGGCTGTGTCATTTCTGTGGCACTTTCCGTCAGGTCGCCCTGCCCGGACGTTATCCGGCATCGTGCCCTACGAAGCCCGGACTTTCCTCTCCGGCGCACTGCCTCACGAGCGAGCTCGAAGGCAGCTTGCCGCAGCGACCACCCAACCACCTGCGCTGCAGTGTACCTTTAAGGCCGTCGGGGCGTCAAACAGCGTCTATCGCCTGTGGCGCTGGCTTCGAGGAAACCGCGGAGGGTGCGGGGCGCAGCTACCAGGAATCGTCGGGCGCGCTCTGCTGCTCGACGTACTTCCGCGCGCGCTGGCATGGCCGGCAGTCGGGCCTGTCGCAGAGCAGAGACGCGGGCTCGCCCTGAAGCATGGCCACGGCCATCGAAACCACGAATCGCTGACGCATCCACTGTGCCTGCGCATCGCCCACCGGGCCGCGCCGCAGAATGCGGCCCTGCCGCAGCAGCGGCTCGATTCGCGGGAATCCCCCGCTGCAGTCGGGGCTGCCGAGCATTGCGGTTTCGGTGCCGTCGCCATGTGGAAGGGCGAGCGACCGGTGGATGTAGGGGACGTCCGCGTAGACCTCTGCCAGATGGAGCGAGCTGCTGGCCGCGTGAGTTTCGCCGACGAGAAGGATAGACCCGTTCAGTCGGTAGAGGTGCGCCACGGGGCTCGCCTCGCCGAGAGGGTAGTGGAGCGGGGCGTGGGCGGTAACGGCGCCGGCTTCCGGGCCTGCTGCCACGAAGGGGAGCAGCGGGTGGCCTGAACAGGCGCTGTCCGGCTCGGTCCGCAGAATCGCTGCGAGCTCGCCGGCCTCCGGGCCAGGGAGCACCGTCACGCCCTGGGCGCAGAGGCGAGAGGCGAGCTCCGCCATGGCGGGAGATGGCGGAGCCGGTAAGAGCAGCGTGCCCTTCGGGCCGAGCGCGCAGCGCAGCGCGCGGATAAGCGCTTCCGGGCCGCCATCGATTGGGCCAATTGCCTCTGTTCGGATGTGCGCCAGCATCACGCCGCCGGGCTCCACTCCGAGCCCGAGAAGCTGTTCGGTCAGCTCTGATTCGCTCCACATAACGGAACTCTCCTGACGAGGACCACGGCAGTGGCGATGGCCCGACAGAGGCGAGGCGTGGAAGGGATTAAAGGTAGCCCAGGTCCTCCAGCCGACGGGCGAGCTCGGCCTCCTCCGCCGCGCTGTAGGCGGAATCCGCGGCGACCGCCTGCGGTCCGGCGACCGCCTGCCTGCCCACCCCGGGCGGAGGCTCGATGCCGAAGAGGCCGAGAACGGTAGGCGCGATATCGTAGATCGAGAGGCCGTCGCGCCGCTCACCCGCCCCGGGCTTCCAGGGAGCATGGGGCGATTGGAGGTCGGCTGCCTCGGCCATCAGGAAGATACCGTGCTGCGCGTGGTTCGCGTCGTCCGGGCCCGTGTCGTTGTCGTGTGTCCAGATCGATGGGTGGCCCACGGACCCGACGGAGCGCCAGTGGAGATCGCCAAAATAGACGATCAGGTCGGGCGCGACGTTCCTGGTAGCGCGGTAGAGCAGTTCCGGCCGGAACACGCGCGTTCCGAGGGGCACGCCGTTTTCGTCGGTCTGAACCTCCAGTTTCGCCGTGATCTCTGCCTTGAGCGCCTCCACATCGTCTGGCTGCACGATGCCCTGCGGCTCGCGGCCCGCCACGTTCAGGAAGCAGCGGCCGTAGTAGCCGCCATCGCCCCACACGCGGGTCTTCTCCCAGTTAACGAGTGCCGGTGTAAACTTCGTAATCCCTGTGACCGGCTCTTTCAGTGTGAGATAGCCCTCCTCGATCAGCCACTGGTTGAAGCAGAGGCCGCCCTCCATCCGCTTTGCGCCGTGGTCCGAAACAATGAGCACCGTGGTCTCCGGGGGCAGCTCCGCGATGAACGCGCCTACCTGCGCGTCGAGCGCCACGTAGTAGTCGCGGATCGCATTCTCCAGCGGATGGCCCGGCTGATATTTCGGATGCTTCGGATCGAAGTACTTCCAGAACGCGTGGTGGATACGGTCTGGCCCCATCTCCACAACCATGAAAAAGTCCCAGGGCTTCACAGCAGCCAGGTGAGTGGCGAGCTTGAAGCGCTGCGCCGTCATCGCATAGATATCTGCGAGGAGCTGGTCCTTATTGTCCGTTCGAAACTGGCGCGTATCGAATAGGTAGTCGCCGACGACCTCGCGGATCTCGTCCTTGAG
>JBBRJW010000225.1:0-5583 GCA_038218705.1 Chthonomonadales bacterium
CGTCACCTACGGGGTGTTCCGGGGATCGATACTCTATGGCTTCTTCGAGCATCCGAGCTCGCGTATCCCGTTCTGCGGTACCGCGGCCGACCGCTTCCCGAAGTTCCCGCTGCTGGTGAAGTTCATCGATGCCCGTGAGAACCTATCGGTCCAGGTACACCCCGACGATGCACGCGCTCAGCAGCTTGAGAACTACCCCTACGGTAAGACCGAGTTCTGGTACGTACTGGAGGCCGAACCCGGTGCAGAGCTGCTCTTCGGCCTCAACCGCCCCGGCATTACCGAGGATGAGCTGAAGCAGGCGCTCCAGGATGGCACGCTGCCGGACCTCTGCCAGCGAGTTCCCGTCCGCCCGGGCGACGTGCTCTTCATCCCCGCGGGCACGGTGCACGCAATAACCGCGGGAGTGGTGGTCTACGAGCTGCAGCAGGACTGCAATATCACCTACCGTCTCTACGACTGGGGCAGAACTAACCGGGAGATCCATCTGGAGAAGGGCCTCGCCTGCATCGACCGGGAGCGCCACTCGATGCAGGTGACGCACCCGGAGCTGGAGGGCGACGCGCCCCAGAGGCGGGCGGTGCTGGCGCATTGCGACATCTTCCACTCGGAGCTCGTGGAGGTGTCCGGCGCGACGACGCTTGTGGGCTCGCCCGAGAGCTTCCGAATCGTGACGGTGATTGAGGGAGCGGGCGAAATGTCGTTTATGCCGGTGAAGAAGGGAGACACGCTCTTCCTGTTTGCCGGAGCAAAGATCAACATCGAGCCTGAGGGCACGATGCTGATCATCGAGAGCCGGGTGGTGTAGGAAGGCGGCGGGCGCTCGCCCGCCGCCAACCAGCCTTTGCTCCCCCGCTTACCAGATCCGCTTCAGGGGCCAGCAGCGGAGCGAGACGATGCGCGCATCGCCGCCTTGGCTCTGAAGTGAGATCGTATCCGCCGAGGGGTCAGGCAGGATCATCGTCGTCATCGGAGTGGCGCCCGCCGCGTCAAAGAGCTCCAGGCTGTTGGCGTCGAGCCAGAAGCGTAGCTTCACCCGGCCAGCCGTGGCTGCGAGCGGTACGTCGTACCTCTCGGTGAAGCCTCCCAACTCCGCGAAGCCTGCCTCCCGCCTGTCTGTAAAGAGCTTCCCGCTCGCCACATCATAGCCGAAGGTTACGGCGTGCGGCCCCACTGCAGGCACCCGGAAGACGATCGACTTTGCGCTCCCCACCTCGAACTCCGCCTCCACTTCAAGCGCCTTGCCACGTACGGCCGCGAGCGCATTCACTCCCGGTGTCAGGTCCATCGGTCCGACAACAGTCGGCTTGCCGCGAAGCTTCTCGGTTTCGGCGATCGGCATCTGGCGCAGCCGAGGTCCGTCGGGCGTCTTATGCAGCGTGAGCTGGTAGGGAAGCGTCATGCCTCCTCCGGACCATGGCGCCGTGGGAACGTTCTGGTAGCCCCAGCTATAGAGCCAAGCGATCAGGATTCTCCGGTGATCCGGCGTCTCGTTCCACGTCTGTGAGGCATAGCAGTCCTTGCCGTAGTTCATCGGCAGGCGCGGGCCATCCGGCGTGAAGTGGTGGCCGTCGAATTTACCCGTCACGTACCACTTGCCGCCCGCGCTCAGCAGCCAGCGGGTCTCACTGGGAGAGCCCCCTACCACCGGCATCTCGAAGAAGTCCGGGCATTCGGTGTTGATATCCTGGTTCGTGCTTTCGAGGGTCCACTCCCGAAGGTTGGTGGAGGAGTAGAAGCGGAGAGTGCCGCCGGCGACGGCCATGATCCAGCGCTTCGTCGGCTCGTGCCAGAAAACCTTCGGATCGCGGAAGTCAACTTCGTCGTGCTGGCCTGCCTGGAAGCGGAGCTCCGGGATTACGGGATTGCGGGCGTAGACTTTGAAATGGATGCCATCCGGGCTGTAGGCGATTGACTGCGCCTGCCGTCCGCCATCGGCCGGATTCATCGAAGTGTAGACGCAGACCATGCCCGGTTTGCCCCCGAAGAAGCCGCTGCTGTCGTGCCAATCGATGACGGCGCTGCCAGACCAGATCTCGCCGTTGGCATCCGGCCGAATGGCAGGCGGCAGGTGCTTCCAGTGGACAAGATCCTTGCTGATGGCGTGGCCCCAGGAGTGGTACTGGTAGAACATGTGCCAGACGCCACGGAAATAGACCAGGCCATTCGGGTCGTTCATCCATCCGAATATCGGCGTGAAGTGGGTCTGCGGGCGATACGGTTCGTGGTAGCGGTTCGGGTCGGCCTCGTTCTTGCGAAGAGCCGCTTCGAAAGCGACGCTCTCTGGATCGCCCTTCTGCGGACTGACATGCCACTTCCGCTCCAGGAGTGTAGTGAGGCTCTGGGCCTCCGCGTCGCTCAACGGACGATCGTAGATCATCAGCTCGGATATACCACCAGTGAATCGCTCCAGACCGTTCGCGATCTTAGCGCCGACCCGCACCCGCTCCGCGCCGAACTTCTCGATCTCCGGGTCTATTCTCCCTGCCCGGGCAAAGCCATTGTGAAACAGAGTGACCAGTCCGTCGGGACTGAGGCGTACCACAGAGACCATGCGCTGCCCGAGCACCCATGGCAGCAGAGCATGCTGGTCGTTCATCTCGCCATTGAAGCCATAGGCCGCTTCGCCGGATAGGAGGGCCGCGCGCCGCCCCGGGCCCGGGGCGGCCTGCTCCATCACGACCACGGAGCCGGTCTTGTCCTCGCGCCGCCAGACCGCCACCAGCGTTGTCTGCTTGCCGCCCTCCGGCAGAACCGGCGGGCCATCGAGCCACTCCGCGCCCACGAATTGAACGTGCGCCAGGCCTGCCGCCTCTTTCACGAGCTTCGGCTGATGCGCATTGTCGGGTTGAGTCACGTCGTGATGCCCCGGCGCAAGATCCTCCCAGAGTGCAACCGAGCCAGCCGGCATTGCGCCGGCGCGGAGGGGATGCGATGCGTCGAGGTGGAGCACCAGTCCCTGGGCGGGCAGAATCTGTGCAGGGGCGGGCGCCGGGAGCGCGAGCACGAGCGCTCCCAGCAGGCAAAGTCGGGATCGGTTCATCATTCTGTGATTGGGTACCTTTGTACGGGTGTTCCGTCAGGGATTCTTAAGGCCGAGCGCCTCCACGGGCACGGTGTCGATAACGGGCTTGCCATCCACCAGCTTGCGGGCGAAGCCGAAGACATCGTCCCAGCCCCAGACCGAGTAGCCCACGCCGCTCTCCTTGAGAACCGCGGCATAGTCGCGGAACCAGTTCTTGCGGGATTCAGCCGGTGCGCGAAGCGGGTAGACGCCGAACTCGCCACAGTAGAGCGGGACCCGGTTCGTTTTGGCCCAGTCGAGCGCCTTCTGCAGCGTCGCTTTGAGCTTCGCGCGGTCCCAGCGCTGGCTGCCATAGTCCGTAATCCAGCCCTTCGCGGTTGCGTCCTGCTGCTTCGCCACGGTGTCCGCCACCGCTTCCGGCGAGGAGGGATACGGCACGTCCCGCAGCAGCTTGGGCGTCTCGCCGCTCCAGGTTGCGCCCTGGTGGGTAAAGGTGAATGGCTCGTAGAAGTGGAGCGAGTAGACCACGTTGCGGTCGGATAGCGGGGTGGTCTTCAGCAGACCTCCCACTCCGCCCCAGTTCGGGCCGGTGGCGATGATCGTGTGGAGCGGCGCGGCGGCTCGAATGGCGGCTACGCAGCTCTGCTGGAGCGCGAACCAGCGCTCCTCCTTCTTGTCGAATACCGGCTCGTTCACGATCTCGAAGAAGGTCATCGCCGGGTTGGTATCCTTCAGGCTGCTTGCGAGTCCGCCCCAGAACGCCGCGTAGCCGTCGTGCCAGGGGCCGTCGTTCTCAATGCGCGGCTGCACCGTGTTGTGCGGATCCACGACAACGCCGAGGCCCTGCGCCTCGATCCGTTTGATGCCCTCCTTCAGCATCGCCAGATGGCTCGCGATCGGGTGCGATGGGTCTGCGGGATCGTAGAGAAACTCCGGCGAGATGCAGAGGCGAACGTGGGTGAGCCCCATCCGGCTGATCATGGCGAGCTCGTCATCGCTTATATAGGTCCTATAGTGCTCGTCGGGCTGCGGGCTGTAGACCTGGAACCACTGCGTGATGTTTGCGCCGCGGCTGAGCCGGAGAAGCCGGCCGGGCGCGACTCCCGTTGCGGGCGATTGAGCTCCTGCCGCGAGAGCAGCGGAGACGCAGCCGAGGATGCAGGCGATTGCGATTGTTCTCATTTCAGAATGCCTCCTGAACGCATGAGTTGGTGCTGCCCGCAGGTTCACCTTATCGCCGGCTGTTCCCTGCTTCAGGACGGGCGCCGGGCGTGGTCCGAGCGAGCAGGCTGTTTCTGCCTGGCCCCCCGCCCCCCCCTTCCGGATCCTCTCTCGCGCCTGATGGCTTGCCCGAAGCCTGTTTTCCTGCATGCGCGCTCGTCGGAAGGGGGGTGTCGCACTCCGGTGCGCCCTGGCAAGGAACCCGCAGCCGGGTGTAGCTCTGAAGCCTGCCCACGTTTGCGCCCTCCGGCTGTTCCCTGCTTCGGGACGAGCGCCGGGCGCGGCCGCGCGGAGCGAGCCGGCCGGCACGGAGGGGCAAGCTTCAAAAGCTGGTAGACTGATGAATCAACCATCCGTTCGGGGTGGTGCAGCGTATCCCGAGCGTGAAGGCGCAGTGTCGGCGCACGCTCGAATCGTTTGCTCCAGGCAGGACCGCATGAATAGACTATCTCGCTTGGCTCTCCTCTTTGCCGCCGTGCTGATCTACTCTCCCGTGACCGGAATGTGCCAGACCAGCACGCCCCCTGCGCACATCATCTTCGACACGGATATGGGCGGTGACTGCGACGATGTCGCCGCGCTCTTCCTCCTGCATGGGGCGGCTGCTCGGGGTGAGATCAAGCTGCTCGCCACCATGGGGTGCATCTCGGCAGACGCGATTGCGCCGGCCATCGATGCCATAAACACCTGGTTTGGACGCCCTGAAATCCCGGTCGGGACGCTGAAGGACCCCGGGTTCCTCGTGGGTCCGTTCTACACCGCTGAGATTGCAAGGCGCTACCCGCACAGGTTTGCCAGTGGCCGGGATTACCCGGATGCGATAACGCTCTACCGCCAGGTTCTGGCGAAGCAGCCCGACCAGAGCGTGATCGTGCTTGCGGTGGGGCCGCTCCGCAACCTGGCGCACTTGCTCAGCTCTGGCCCGGACGCGGCCAGTCCGCTGGATGGCCGCGCGCTCGTCGCGAAGAAGGTGAAGCGGCTCGACGTGATGGGTGGACGCTATCCCCCGGATGCGAGCGCGAAAGACGCGGAGTGGAACTTCAATCAGGACCCCGCCGCGTCCGCAGCGGTCTGCTCCGGCTGGCCGACGCCGGTGCGGTTCAATGGGGAGGGTGGCTCCACCAACTCCGGCCGCCGCGTGACCTATGAGATGCCGGAGCACAATCCGCGGACGATGGCCTTCAAGCTCTCTCCAGGCGTGGGGTTTGCCAGTGATCGATTGAGTTGGGATCCTGTCACGGCTCTGGTCGCGGTGCGCGGCCCCGCGCCCTGGTACCAGGAGGTGAGCGGCGGCGCAAATCGTGTTGACTCCGCCACCGGCGTCAACACGTGGCAGG
>JBBRJW010000226.1:0-5577 GCA_038218705.1 Chthonomonadales bacterium
ATCCTGCATCTGCAACACCAGCGCGACAATCTGCTCTTGCGAAAGCAAGGAGAGATCACTTTGATTGTAGGGCGTGGAGTTCTTCACGCGCAATCATACGGCCGGGCAAAGCAAATGATTCCCGCAAGGGTGAACTGTTACGAGGTCCGGGTGGATATGACGCGCCATGCGTTTCTCTGGGGCGCGGGTGCGCCCACTGGCATGCTTCCTGGCCAGAACGTGAAGCCGTGGAACGCGGATTTTCAGCGTACCGCGGGAGCGAGTGATGCGGATAAGAAGCGCCTGCAGGAGACGTTCCTGAAACTGTTCAATGCCACCACCAGCGGTTCAACGTGGGTAGTCTGGAATGGCGGCGACCCGCGAATCTCGAGGGACGACATCCTGGCGGGCCTCCGCTGGTTCAAGGCGAACCAGATCCCGGTCCTCAACTCGCAGGTTGTCTACCCCTCTCCGGAGTTCACTCCGGCAGACGTCGTAAAGCGGCTCATGGGCGACCGGTCGCACGCCCCAGAGTTCGGCAAGGCCGTTAAGGAGTGGATTGCAGAGCACCACAGGGTCTTCGACGGGCTCGTATCGACCGTGGAGATCGCGAACGAGATCGAGGGCCGTCCCCAGTACACCGACATCCTGGGGCACGATTCGGTAGTGGACTGGTTCAAGTGGTCGAAGGCGAGCAACCCGAGGATGGGGACGGAGATCAACGGCCCCTACGATCTTGGACAGCAGAGCGTGCAGACCGCCAATCGGCCGGACGCCTGGCCCACAGCAGATGGACTGCAGTACTACTACGACCTGATCCAATGGCTCCGAAAGCGGGGCGCGCCGATTGAGCGGATCGGCTTCCAGAACCACGCGGGCATTGGAGCGCCCGGCCCTGAAGCGGTAATCAGGAGCCTCGACCAGTTCGCTGGTCTGGGCCTGCCCCTCGAAGTCACGGAGTTCGAGGTGACGCTTCAGAACGGTCAGGATCGCGCACAGAGGCAATACCAGGCGGAATACGTTCGAGATTTCCTTATCGCCGTGTTCAGCCATCCTGCCGTAGATACGCTTGTTCTTCAGGACTTCTGGCAGCCCGGAGCCTGGCAATACGAAGGCGCAAGCGCATTCTACAATGCGGATTGGTCGGTGAATCCCCACGGGCAGGCGTACATCGACCTCGTCCTTAACCGGTGGTGGACCAGGGCGTCCCTTAAGACCAACTCTCAGGGAAGCGCGCGAACACGCGGGTTCCTTGGGAGCTACCAGGTGACAGCGACGCACGCGGGAAAGAGCGTAACGAAAACGCTCAGCCTGGGCCGACCGGGGATCGCAGTCACACTCACGCTGCCCTGAGGTTTCGTGACCATCCGCCCTTAGCAGGCGATTCGAGCGTCTCTATCTAACCATACGCAGGTAGAGACTTGCCATGGGAGAAGAGAGCCATGAAGAGAGCGTTGTTGATCCTGCTCGCCTGCGCCGCCGCAGCCCGGCTACAGAGCCAGGCCGGCTCTGCCCAGGGCCGCTGGAACGCCGAGCCCGGCTGGACCATTCGCGCGGGCGCGGCGTCGAGTGACGGGTGGGGCCACTGTGTGGCCGCGCCACCCGGGGCGACGCAGACCCTGCATGGCGCAATCGAGGCGGTGGTCACTCCCGGTAAGCCGATGGGGCGCCAGTGGAAGCTCGCCGGCCTCCGCCTGGAGCGCGACGCGGCGAACTACTGGCACCTTGCCCTGGGCGAGCAGCCAGACGGTACGGGCCTGGCGCACTTTGTGGAGCTGGCCGAAATGCGGGAGGGGGAGTGGACCGCACAGGGCAACCTCACGGCTATCCCAGGTCAGGGCGCGGAGTTCCACTGGCTCCCGGGCCACCCGTATCGGCTTCGGCTGGAGCGCGACGCCGAGACGATCATCGGCACGGTGCTCGAGCTCGACGGAACCGTTGACTGGCGCACGGGTTACCGCTTTACCGCGCCTGCGGTGAAGGCCGGCGTGCCGCAGCTCTTCACGGACGACATGGCTGCCAGCTTTGAGCAGGTGAAGATCTCGATCTCGGAGCGGGCCACGCCCGTGCCCGTAATGGCCTTACCGGCATATCCATCAAGCGGAGCGCACGCGGGCCGCGCCACAGGATTCTTTCATGTGGAGCCGAAGGGAAGCGGGTGGAGCATTATCGATCCGGCCGGCGCGCCGTTCTACGCGGTGGGCACCGATCATGTGAACTGGAACGCCGGATTCAGTGAGAAGCTCGGATATTCCGATTACCACCGGGCCTGTGTCGCGCGCTATGGGACCGAAGCGAAGTGGGCGGCTAGCGCAACTGCGCGCCTGAAGAGCTGGGGCTTCAATACGCTCGGCGCGGGATGCCAGCCTTCCACTTTCCACCGCGGGCTGGCGCATACCATCTTCCTCACGCTGAATCAAGATTTCGCGGTGAACTCCGCCATTGTCCCCCGCACCACCTGGACCGGGTTCGCAGACGTCTTCGACCCGCAATTCGCGGTCTGGTGCGCCCGGCAGGCGCGCCGGCTCTGCGCTCCCAACCGCCGAGATCCCTGGCTGCTGGGCTATTTCCTCGACAATGAGCTGGAGTGGTTCGGAAAGATGTCGAGCGCCACCGGTATCGCCGAGACTGCGATCGCTCTCCCGGCGGATAGGCCCGCGAAGCAGGCCTACGTCGCGATGCTGCGTAAGCGCTACCCGGCGATCGATGCGCTCAACAGGGCGTGGGGGACCGACTTCGCGGATTGGGACGCCGTCTCCGCACTCTCCACCTCGCCGGCTACCTCTACGGCTGCCGCGGCCGCGGACCGACGGGCATTTGTCGACCTGGCAGCGGACCGCTACTTCTCCATCGCTGCCGCGGCAATCCGCGCGGAGGATCCCAACCACATGGTGCTGGGATGCCGATTTGCCGCGACCGCGCCTCCCGACGTGCTGGGAGTCGCCGGCCGGTATTGCGACATTGTCTCGGTGAACTTCTACGGGCAGGTCGACCTCAGACGTCTCATCTCCACGGATATGCCGGGCAAGATGCGCGAGTATTATGCGGAGGCGCGCCGCCCGCTCATGATGACCGAATGGAGCTTCCCGGCGCTGGACGCTGGCCTCCCGTCGGAACATGGCGCAGGTCAGCGGGTAGCGACCCAGCGCGACAAAGCGAGCGCCTATTCGGTCTACCAGCAGGCTCTCTTCAGCCTGCCGTTCATGGTGGGCAGCGACTACTTTATGTGGGCGGACGAGGCGGCGACAGGGGTCTCGGCTTCCTTTCCGGAAGACTCCAACTACGGCCTGGTGGATAAGAACGATCGGCCCTGGCCCGAGCTCACTGCCACAGCCGCCCGCGTGAACCCGCTGGCACCCGCGCTCCACACTGGCGACGTTCCCGGCCTCACCGCCTGGGTCACCGATGCGGGCGAGAGCGGGTCGGCGGTGCCCGCGCTTCGGATCGCGAACCGGGGCCGGCGCGCGGCGGCCTTCGAGGCGCGCTGGTGGGTGCAGGGGGCCGAGATGCGCCAGCAGATGGTTTTACCGGCTGGCCAGGTCAAGCGAATACCGGTCGCCGCACAGGGGGCGGCGCTGGTCCAGTTCGAGCTCGACCCTGCCGTTCAGGTGGCACAGGGGGACCGCTCTGGCTTCATCGGTGAGCGGACTGTAAACCTCTCTCGCCTGGTGGGCCCGACGATGCTCGTTACCAATCCCTCATCTCTCACCCTGGCGGGTGCGGTTTTGGCAGCTCCGCTCGTGCGGGCGCCTGGTGGGTCCCCGGCCGATGAGGGGAGTTCTCACTGGAGCGTGCGGGGCGAGGGGGTTACTTCTCAGTTCGATGACCTGCCCGGAGGCGGGGAGATCGCAGTCAGGATCGCCCGACTTCCGGCTCGAAGCGTAGTCGCGCTGCCGATCGTTCGAACTCCCGGGTATGGCAGCGCGTACCGAGACCTGGCTGATGGCGCGCTTGCGCTGGATGGGCCCATGTCGCTGACACATGAGCCCGGAAGCAGCGACTTCTTCAGCAGTGTTCGGCTGGGCGACCTGCGCCTGGGCCGATTCGGGGCAGTTATCCATCAGGAGATCGACGCCCCCGGGGTCTGGACCCCGCCCTCGCGCGTATCACGAGTGCAGGTCTGGTTGGGGCCAGTCAGGATTGCAGTGCGAATGACGGCCGTCCAGGATGGAAATGCTGCGGCGGATGGGCGGCCCTTTGCATTCGAGACCACTTATCAGCTATCCCGGTTTGCCGGGGAGTCCTGGTTCAGCTCGAGGTTCTTAAGCATCACGAATACCGACAGGCGACCGTGGAAGCTTGCGGGCTACTACCACTACCCGGTCTCGGCAATCGGGGGTGACGATGTGGGCGACCGCCCCAGGGCAGACGCGGACGCTTCGTTCTGGCTTAGTCGGGATGGCGGGGCAGCCTATGGAGTCATTGCCGACGCCACCCGGTTCAGATTCTCGTTCTGGCGGGACCCCGATCCGCCTTACGGGGAGCATTCGGATGTATGGCGTGAGGTGGGCCGCTCTCTGGCCCCAGGTGCGACCATCGTCGCTGGGCCCGAGGATAGCGATGTAGTCGTGTTCGGCGCCCGCGCTCCTTTCGATGGAACGAGCGGAACGCTGGGGCGATTGCGGAGCCTGGCGCGGGTGCGCGCAGAAGTGCGGCTCAATCCCCGGTGATTGGGAGTGAGCCGCGAAGGACCACGTGCGCCTAGCGAATGGGCCGGGCCGGGAGAGTGTCCGTGTTGTAGCTCGCGGTGGGCAGGCTCTCTGCGCCATCGCGCGGCATATGCTCCCGTACCGCCATCGTCTCCTGGCTGGCGGTGGCAGCGCTGCTCCCGCGCACGATCTGCTCCACGCGCGCCTCGTCGCCCGGATGACATGCCACCGCCACAACCACGCCGCCCTGCGCAAGGCCGCGCTCGTACAAGGGCGCTACGTCGTCCGGTATCCCCGCGCCTACCAGCCAGCCGAGGAGGCTTCCGGTGAGGCCGCCTGCACCGGCGCCTGCGAGCAGGGCAGCCAGCGGCCCGGCGGCGAGGAGCCCGACACCTGGAATGGTAATCGATCCGACAGCCAGAACACCGGCGAGAAGAGCGCCGAGGGTGCCGCCGATCGCCGCGCCGGTCCCGACGTCCTCCATCGTGTGGGAGCCCGTTGTGGCCGCCAGCTCGTTGGCCGCGCCCCGGTCCTTCATAATGACGCTGATTTCGCTCTCCAAATCGCCGATCTGCCGGAGACTGGCGATCGCGTCTTCGGCGGCGGCCTCGTTGTCGAACAGACCAGTGATGAGATTTGACATCAGGTACTCTCCTTCTGAAGAGGCGAAACAAGAGCTTTACGAAATCTGCCCTGCGGGTCTCGCGTCATAAGGTGACTACGGTTTCATGCGGGAGGTTCCGGGTTTGTTGTCAAAGTGGAACAGGTACTCAGTTCGAGCGGCAGCCTGGCTCGGGCTCTCTCTGCTGCATCTCATCACCGGTGGGGCAGCACGGGGGGCGTCTCTGGTCGATTACGACCCGTCTCAGCAGCGGCCGGGCGATGCCATATCGGCGGATGTATGGGCGGTCGCAAGCTTTGAGCCAGGCGGGGATACCGCGGTCGGCTC